>JBDTNR010000276.1:0-5190 GCA_039933655.1 Betaproteobacteria bacterium
ATCCTCATCCCGCTCGGCGAGCCGATTACGCCACCCACCATCGCCCCGGCCCGCGACCCGCCGCTGGGGGAGATGCCGCAAGCAGGGCAGCCCGAGATCGAGCAGGCCCATCCGGCACCAGACTATGCGTTCGATCAGCGCATTGCCTGGTAGTGCCGTCGCCACCCGAGCCGCTGCGGGTCAGGGACCGTTCGTGCCTGGGGTCATCGCCGCGCCAAACTACCGCCGCTTTAGGTGGCCCCAGGCAGGGAGGCGTCGCGATCCTGATGTGGTTTTCAGGTTCCCTCGGCATGAAACTCGGGATTGAACGCTCCCGACCGACCCGGGATACGCAACGAAGTCGCGTTGGAATTCCTATCCGTCGACGCTCCCTCGCGTCGCGTTGAGCTCCCGACGCGATGTGACGCGGAGATCACAACGACCGGCGGGAACGCGGCACGGGCCGCGCGTCACTTCACGCGATTGAGCACCAGCGTGAGTCCTTGACTCTTGGCCGTCATCTTGAGCGACGCATCGCTGACGTACACGATCGTGATCTCATCCTTGGGCATCAAGCCATCGCTGCTTGCACTGCTCTCAAGAATCAGGCTGGTCGGGGTACGCTTCAGAATCCTGTATGCCACCGGTTCTCCCCCGACAACTAACAGGGTGGTGTCGGTGAATACGAACCGTGTCGCCGCGACGGTTTTCATCGACTCCTCCAGCACCTTCTTCCGTTCAGGGGGCGACAGCGCGTAGAGCGGCGATGCCTCCAGCCTGGCTCTCTCGTCGACCATCCATTGACCCTGAATCGTCTTGTGCAGGTCGGCAGCATTCGCGCCGACCGCCAGGCCCCAGAAGATGATAGCGATCACTGCGGCATGGCGCATGGGTGGTCCCTCGGTTTGGTTGGGTGGCGAAACCCGCCAATGTTGTGCACACGCAAACCACCTGTCAACCGTCAGCCTCGCCGACGGTGGAACCGGTCTTCGGCAAACTCCGCTACAACAAGGGACTTGATCGCTTTACCTTGCGCGGGAAAGCCAAAGTCGATGCACAGTGGAAGCTCTTCTGTTTGGTCCACAACATCGAGAAGCTCGCGCATCACGGTTACGCGCATCGTCATGCAGCGTGCGCTGCGCGCGCTCGCATGCTCCAAGAAAAATCAATTTTTCTACAACCTCAACGGACAAAGCTAACCGGCGGGCCGCGCCGATGCTCACGGAGTTGCAGACACGTGCCGGCCCGTCCGATTGAGTGCAGGGTTAGGCCGCAACAGGACGTTTCGACTACGCGACAACGTTCAGCTTGACCCCAAAGCTCTGCAGCACTTTGAGTACGGTGTCGTACCGTGGTTTGGCGCCAGGAGCAAACGCCTTGTATAGACTCTCACGTCCAAGACCGGTACTTTCGGCGATCGCACTCATGCCGCGGGCCTTTGCGACATTACCGATCGCCGATAAGAAGACGTCAGGATTTCCATCTTCCAGCGCCGCGGTGAGATATTCGGCGATGATCTCGTCGTTCTCAAGGTATGCACTGGGGTCGAAGTCTTTGATCTTCACACGCATGGTCGGGCCTCATTCAATATCCTGCACCATCAGCTTGGCATGAGCGACGTCTTTGATCTGCGTGGACTTGTCGCCGCCGCAGAGCAAGATGACGATGACGCGCTGGTGTCGAGTGAAGTACACCCGATAACCGGCGCCAACATCGATCCGCATCTCACTGACTCCGTCACCCAAAGACTTCGCATCGCTCATGTTACCGAAGTGAACCGAATCAAGTCGCGCGAGGATTCGCGCTTTGGCGCGAATGTCGCGGAGACGCGCCAGCTATTTCGCGAAGGCCTCCGTCTGCTGGATCTGGAGCACAGTAAAATTGTATCCTTGTGGATACGATAGATTAACCCCACCGAAGCTCGTGGCGGCCTAACAAAAAATCGAAAGCCGAATACTGACGGACTTAGTCCCCGCATATCGCACGACCGGCCAAGCGGTCAGCGAAAAATTCACCGTGCGGCGTGCCTTGGTAATCCGCGTGGCCAGCCATGTCTCACAGAGCGAGCTGGAGGTTATAGCGGCGGGAAATCGACCGCAGCCTGATGCGGCATGCGACCGAACAGGCGAACAAGGCGGGGGGCGGCGGTCGCGTGACCTTCGTCGCAGGCGACTTGTTTATCGAAGACATCGGGCAGGCCACGATCGTCACGCTGGGCCGTCCACCGTCATGGCCAGGCAATGGCGCCCGACAGCGAATTCGCAGGCCCCGGCGCCGCGACCCGCGATGCGAACAATCCGTTCGACGGGTGCGATTTCGCATCGATCGGTCGCGGCGGACGGCTTTAGATCCGCTTGCCCGATCCACTGGCCGGGGTCCGCCCGGGGTCAAGGATCGGAGGCAACCAGGCCAGCGACAGCCCCAGGGCCGCCAGCAGCAGGACCGCCGCGAGAACCACGAAGGCGAACGTGAGTTCCACCTCCTTTCGCTCCACCACCAAGCGTGTGGTGAGGTCGCGATACGCCTGCTTCAGGTCTTCGGCGGTACCCGCCTGCAAATACGCGCCTTTCGTGATGTCGGCGATCGCCATGAGCGTCTCCTCGTCCAGGCGAACGTAGATCGACATTCCCTGCACGCGCACGGTCGTCCCCTCCTTCGTGCCGAAGCCGATGGTGAAGACCCGTACGCCGTGCTCGGCGGCCACCTGCGCCGCGTCGAGGGGCTTGGGACCCATGGTGCTCTTGCCGTCGCTCATGAGGATGATGGCGCCGGACGTGAAGGATCCCGGCACGCTGGTCGCGGGCTTTTTCGCCTTGGCATTGCGCGGCTGGTCGAGGCTCGCCGCGCGCGGATCCTGCAACAGGCGACCGCCCAGGTTCAGCGCCTGCAATTCGAGGCCGGCTTCGGGCAGCAGCGACGCCAGCGCGGCGTAGAGTGCGCTGCCGGTGGCGGTTCCCCGCTGCAGGCTGAACCGATCGATGGCGGCGAGCAGGTCGCCTCGATTGTCGGTCGGCGATTGCACCTCGGCAGCGCTTCCGCCAAACGCGACCAGGCCGATGCGTACGTCGGCCGGGCATTCTTCGACGAACGTCCTGGCGGCCAGTTGCGCCGCCGACAGCCGGCTGGGATCCACGTCCGTGGCATCCATGCTGAGCGAGACATCCACCGCGAGGATGATCGTCTGCCGCATCGATGCCAGCGGAATGGTCGCACTGGGCCGACCCGTGCCTACCACGACGACGATCAGGCTGCACAGGATCAGCAGTGGTGGAAGATGCCGCCGCCACCGGCGTGCGCCGCCCATCGCCTGCCGGACGAGACCCAGGTCGGAAAAGGCGGCGGCGGAGCGTTGCCGTCGCCGCAACAGCGCCACGTAGGCGCCGACCAGCAGCGGCCCGAAGAGCAGCAGCCAAAGCATACCGGGCCACGCGAATTTCACGAAAATTCTCCCACATTGCGCCGATCGACTACCCGATCCAGTCACTGTAGTTCAACGCAAAGGCGGGCGAGCCGTGTGCGCCTTGATATTGACACGTTCCCCGCGGGCGGGGTTCCAGGCGGCGACCCGCATGAACGCCGAGCGTCATCATGTCCCGGAGGCGCACCACGCCCCCGGGGGGAACCCGCCACCGTGTTGCCGCTCGTAAGCGTCGAGCCGTTGCCAGACGCTGGGTACCCGCATTCGCGGGGACGACGGCTCATGTGGCTGGAACGACGGTCGACGTTGGCGGGGACAAAGGCCCTCGGTTTGGTCTTGCGCAGCCTGAACCCGAAATCAGGGACCGAAGGCTGTCGGTTAATTCGCGAATCCCTGGCCGCCGTTGACGCCGATGATCTGCGCGGTCACCCACCTCGCCAGTGGCGAGGCCAGGAACAGCACGACACTGGCGACTTCTCCGGGCCGGCCGAGGCGCTTGGCCGGCATCGACGCCAGCACGCTGCCATGGAGCGCGGGCTCCTCGTGCGCCGCGCCCGACCGCCGGCGGCGGTACCGGCGCGGCGCGTCGGGCTGAAGGGAAGAAGGAAGTATGGTGCACGTGCGGCGGCGTCATCCCTCGAGACCCCGATGTAGGGTCGCGTGGATCGCCACGATCGGGTCAGCGATCGGCCACGCGCCGGAGCACGAACGGCGTTGCAAACAGCTTCGCGCCTTCGCGTCCGAAGAACTCCTCGATCTCGGCCGACGTGGCGGTAATCGTCGTTTCCGACGCCAGGCCCTCGCCGCGGATCGTGCCCTTGATGCGGCCGGCGCGAATCGCGGCCTGCAACGCGTCCTCGTTCATCGTGGAAAACCGCAGCGTGTTGGCGTCGATCCGTGAATATCGAACGAAGATGTAGCCGACGGGCTTGCCCGCGTCGACCTGGACGACGTTCAGGTAGCGCTGCCTTCCGACGCGCGACACATAGGCATCGTAGGTGTCGTCGGTGAGCCCGTTCGCCTTGTGGTCGATGACGACGATTCGGGTCCGTGCCTTGGTACCCGCAGCGGCATCTCCCAACGAAAACGCCGGGCCGATGTGCACGTAGGTCAGCTCGCCCTGCGCCCGGTGCCGCCACACGCCGTAGAGTGCGATGTCCGGCTGCGCGCTTGCGACCGGAGTGATCGGGTTGGTGGAGTCGACCTTGCAGCCCGCCAATGCCACCACCAGCAGCAGCGGGAGGAACGCCAGTCTGCATCGAGCACTCATTGTGGTCTCCGTTCGGAAGGTCAGGATCGCAATGCGCGAACGCGGCGCAGAAGATCGAAGGCAAGCCCGGCAAACGCCGCCGTCCAGGCCGCAACCGCGATGTACAGGAAGGCGAGGGGCAGGAACCCGAGGAAGTCAAATCCCATCGCCTCGATCATCTCGTGGGTGCTGGCGGCATACATGCCAAGGGGAAACACCGCGCCCCAGTACAGCGGATCGTATTGCAGCGGGAAGCGCCTGTACACGTGGCGCCAGAGCGCGAGCACCACAAGCATGGGGATCCACCAGGTGCCCGTCGCCCAGTAGAAGACGGTGAAGCCCTTGATGAACGGCAGCAGCGAAAGCAGGAAAGGCGCGTCCGGCGCGTTGATGATGAGCAGCGACCCGGCCAGCGTCGAGATCGCCATCGCGCCCATGTTGATCCAGTAGGGCGGCGACAGATCGCCGGGCGAGAACGGGAAGAACGTATAGCGGTAGAAGATCAGCGACATCATCCAGATGTAGAGCATGCCGCCCCACAGCC
>JBDTNR010000277.1:0-5165 GCA_039933655.1 Betaproteobacteria bacterium
GCCGATGATAGTACGGAGTTCCCGTGCGAAAGTAGGTCATTGTCAGGCACCCTCACAGCCAAACGCCCAACCGAAGAGGTTGGGCGTTTCGCTTTGTGCGAGGGCAAGGCGCCTGCGTTGGCTCATGTCCGCGCCATTCCGCAAACGAAAACGCCCGACCAACCGGCCGGGCGCTCGCGTTGCAAGGCGCGATTTCAGCGCATCCGCATCTTGTATTTGATCTTCCGCCACAATCGCCGGGCCGGACTTTTCGTACCTGGCAATGGACCCGCGCCGCCTTCTGCAACTTGCGCCGATGTCGCGTTCTGCCCTGCTTGCGGCAAGGGTACCGGACCTTCGCGTCGGCGTAGCAGGAGGTAGTCCTGGAAATCCAGCGACCCCCTGGTCACGTAGGCCTTGATATCGAAATACTTGCCCCAGTGCTCGAACACGTACCAGGGCGCGTGGAACGTGGAATGGTAGAAATCGGGGAAGGGGCCGCCGACCCATGAGTCGTCGGCGATGAATACGATGCCCTTCGTCCGGAACTGCTCCAGGAGATTCGTCGGGTCCGCTCCCGCGTCACGGTGCGCCTTCACGAGTTCCGAGAACGGGTGATTGCCCGAAACGGAAAGTACCAGCGCGGCGCCCGGCTTCGTGACGCGCACCAGTTCGGCGAGCCAGGCATCCTGGTAAGCCTCGTCCAGATGCGTGAACACGCTCTGGTTGAAGACCAGGTCGAAAAAACCGTCGGGAAAGGCAAGCGGCGGCAGTCCGTCGTTCACCGAGCACTTCACCCACGGGATATGGCCCTGCGCCCAGGCGATGGCTTCGGGATCGATGTCGACGCCGTACAGCTCCGTCTTCGCGCTGATGTCCTTCATGTGCAGCAGAATGCGGCCGCAACCGCATCCGAACTCGAGCGCGCGGGGATAGTCCGAGAACGACGTGCCGATGATTGACAACATCGTGCCGATGTTCGCCACCGACATGCCGCCGGACTTCCAGAACCAGTCTATTTTCGTCGTGCCGGCGACGCGGAATCGGAGGTCTTCGCCCGGCAGTTCTGGCACTAACGCTTCATCCATGGCCGGGCCCCATCGGCGGAAAGCCGGAAGGCGAGCGGTTCGGGTGCGGCACGACCGTCCCCATGATGAATTGCGTGTCGAAATTGGTCATCGATGGCAGGAAAAGATTGATCGTCACGCAGACGATGAGCGACCAGCGTATCACGGCGCAGTCCCGCCGATCCAGCAGTGCCGACCCGCCGAGCGGAGAGTCTCCGGCCATGACCGCGAACGGCGGACTGATATCATGGATCGCTCCACGGCTTAAGCTGCGCGCCAGGTCGAAATGCGGCCCGTTCGCGGTCTGCCATGGAGCAAATCGGGAAGCCATCGATGCGCGTTTCACGTCCATTGCCGGGTCATAACTGCGAGCGTGTTGCCCGCGCTGGTGCGCGCTCGTGGGTGACGCCGGTCGCGCAGCGGCCCCCGCGGCACCTTCTGCATTCGGCGTCGGCCCGGCGCCCGGCGGCGAGCGTTCGGTGGACGCGTTGTCGCGCCCCGGCGCGCATCGGGATTCGATCCGCAGGCGCTCGTCCGTGACCATGTCCACCGAGAATTTCACGCTGTCGGTCCTGCGTCGCCTCGAGGCGGAGAGCATTCATATCCTGCGCGAGGTTGCCGCCGAATTCGACCGTCCGGTGATGATGTACTCGATCGGCAAGGATTCGTCGGTGCTGCTGCGTCTGGCCCAGAAAGCGTTTCATCCGGGACCCATCCCGTTCCCGCTGCTGCACATCGACACCGCGTTCAAGTTTCCCGAAATGTACGCGTTTCGCGATCGGACGTGCGCCGAGGCCGGCGTCGAGCTGCGCGTCCTGCGCAACGAGGCGGCGCTGGCGGCGGATGCCAATCCGTGGGACCTGGGCACGGTCAAGTGCTGCGGGTTACTCAAGACGCGGGGCCTGCTGGATGCGCTGAAGGCGGGCAACTACGAAGCCGTGATCGGCGGCGCCCGGCGCGAAGAGGAGCGGTCGCGCGCCAAGGAGCGCATCTATTCGTTCCGCGACCGCCATGGACAATGGGACCCCAAGAACCAGCGGCCCGAATTGTGGAACCTCTACAACGGCCGGATTCAGCCCGGCGAAAGCATGCGGGTCTTTCCGCTGTCGAACTGGACCGAACTCGACATCTGGCGGTACATCGCCCACGAGAGCATCGCGGTCGTGCCGCTCTACTTCGCCGCCGAGCGCAACGTCGTGCGCCGCGGCGGGCAACTCCTTCCGGTGGGCGACAAGACCCGACTGTTGCCGGGCGAGCGTGCCGTGCGCACGCTGGTTCGCTATCGGTCGCTCGGCTGCTACCCGTGCACCGGTGCCGTGGCATCTTCGGCGCGTACCGTCGCGGATATCATCGCCGAGCTCGAGGAGACGCGCTTTTCCGAACGCGTCACCCGCGTGATCGACCACGACCAGGACGGGTCGATGGAGCAGAAGAAGCGCGAGGGCTACTTCTGATGACGTCGAAGGACGCGACCGCCGCGAACCAAGGCGCCCGCAGGGAGCCCGACCTGTTGCGCTTCACGACGGCGGGCAGCGTCGACGACGGCAAGTCGACGCTGATCGGACGCCTGCTGCACGATGCCGGCGCCATCTACGAGGACCAGCTCGACGCGCTGCGCGCGAAGGCCATGGGCGACGGCAGTCAACTCGACCTGTCGCTCGTCACTGATGGCCTCCGCGCGGAACGCGAGCAGGGCATCACGATCGACGTGGCGTACCGCTATTTCTCGACGCCGAGGCGGCGTTTCATCATCGCCGATACGCCGGGCCACGTGCAGTACACGCGCAACATGGCCACCGGCGCGTCGACGGCGGAACTGGCGATCATCCTCATCGACGCGCGGCTCGGCATCCAGACACAGTCCAAGCGGCATGCCTTCATCGTGTCGCTGCTCGGCGTGCCGCGCGTCGTCGTCGCCGTCAACAAAATGGACCTCGTCGGCTACGACCAGGCGGTGTTCGAGCGCATTCGCGAAGAGTATGGATCGTTTGCCGCGCGCCTGCACTTCGCCGACCTCACGTTCATCCCGATGAGCGCGCTGGCGGGCGACAACGTCGTCACGCCCAGCGAGCGCATGCCGTGGTTCACCGGCATCCCGCTGCTGCCGCACCTCGAATCCGTGTACGTCGCGGGCGATGCCAACCTGATCGATTTCCGCTTTCCCGTTCAGCGCGTTGTGCGTGCCGACCAGGACTTCCGCGGCTACGCAGGACAGATCGTGTCCGGCATCGCGCGTCCCGGCGACGAGGTCGTCGTGCTGCCGTCCGGGCAGCGCTCGCGCATCGCGCGCATCGTCGACTTCGGCCCGGACCTCGACTTCGCGTTCCCGCCGCAGTCGGTGACGCTATGCCTCGCTGACAACCTGGACATCAGCCGGGGCGACATGATCGCGCACCCCAACAACGTGCCGCGCGTCGAGCGGGCCATCGAGGCGATGGTCGTCTGGATGGCCGACGCGCCGCTCGACGAGGGCCGAGTGTTCCTCGTCAAGCACACGTCGCGCACCGTCCGTGCGACGTGCGGCAAGATCGTGTATCGCGTCAATCCCGATACGCTGCGCCGGGAGACGACCACGACGCTCGGGCTGAACGAGATCGGCCGTGTCCGCCTCACGCTGTTCCAGCCGTTGTTCGTCGACGAGTACCGCAAGAATCGGTCGACCGGAAGCTTCATCCTGATCGACCCGGACACGAATGCGACGGCCGGCGCCGGCATGATCATCGAGCGCAAGGCGTCGCCCGAGCGGGTGGACGCGGACTCCGACGAGCATGTGAGCCGCAACGTCTTTCGGCAGCGCAGCCGCGTCGAGCCGGCGGAACGCGCGCGGATGCTGGGCCAGGAACCGTTGACGATCTGGCTGACCGGGCTATCGGGATCGGGCAAATCGACGATTGCCCAGGCCCTCGAACGCAGGCTGATCGATGCGGGTCACGCATGCTACGTGCTCGATGGTGACAACCTGCGGCATGGCTTGAACCGGGATCTCGGGTTCTCTCCCGAAGGCAGGCGCGAAAACGTCCGGCGCGTGGCGGAAGCCGCGCGACTGATGAACGACGCCGGGCTGATCGTCATCACCGCGCTGATTTCACCCTACGTCGAAGACCGATCGATGGCGCGGCGGATCATCGGACCGGAGCGCTTCTTCGAGACCTACCTGTCCGCCGACGTTGCCGCGTGCGAGCAACGCGATCCCAAGGGACTGTACGCCAAGGCACGGCGCGGCGAGATTGCCGATTTCACCGGTGTGAACGCACCGTATGAAATGCCGGCGGAACCCGCGATCGACCTGGATACGGGGTCGGATACCGAGCAGCGTTGCGTCGACACGCTGTTCGCCGCCGTGCTGGCGCGGGCGGCGCGCGCCCGGGGTGAGGCACCGGGCTAGCCGCGTCGCGCCGGCTGCCCGTAGGTCCCGAACTTCTCCAGCACGACCGACATCTCCGCGTCGG
Source organism: Betaproteobacteria bacterium (assembly GCA_039933655.1). Taxonomy (GTDB): domain Bacteria; phylum Pseudomonadota; class Gammaproteobacteria; order Burkholderiales; family Casimicrobiaceae; genus VBCG01. The sequence continues at coordinate 4,496 of JBDTNR010000277.1, forward strand.
AGAGCAGCACGGGCTCGCCGACCTGCAGCACGCGCCAGTACATCTCGGCCAGTGTCTCGACTTCGACGGCGAGCGCAAGCGCGTGGTCGAGGCTTGCGCCTATCGCGATCATCCCGTGGTTTGCAAGCAGACAGGCGCGGCGGCCGGCGAGCGCCGTCACGGCGTGATCCGACAGCGCCTGCGTGCCGAACGTCGCATAGGGGGCGCAGCGGATGTCGGCGCCTCCCGCCTTCGCGATCATGTAGTGGAATGCGGGAATGCCGCGACCCAGGCATGCGAGCGACGTTGCGAACGGCGCATGCGTGTGCACGATCGCATCGGCATCCGCGCGATGTGCGTAGATGTCCCGGTGGAACCGCCATTCCGACGATGGCAGGCGATCGCCGCGGATTTCGCCGTCGAGCGACATCGCGACGATGTCGGCCGGCATCGTGTCCGCGTACGGAAGACCGGTGGGCGTGACGAGGAAGCCGTCGAATCCGCCGTCGCGCAGGCGGACGCTGACGTTGCCCGACTGGCCGCGGTTGATGCCCGTGGCGTTCATGGCAAGCGCAGTGGCGATCACCGCGCTGCGCAGCATCTCCTCGTCCATCGCGATCTGGGCCGGTGGGCGCTCTGGACTACCTTCGTGCTGCGCACTCCGGTATTCGCCCTTGGGACGGCCCGGCGG
>JBDTNR010000278.1:0-5127 GCA_039933655.1 Betaproteobacteria bacterium
CGTTGGATGACGCACGATACTGCGCACCGGCGCATGAGGCAGGTTGCCATGCCGATCGGTCACCGTCGGCGCCGCTTTGCACACCTGGCTCGCGTCGGTCAGTTCGACGACATTGGCGGCGTTATAGCCACCGTAGGTTACGAACACGCGGTTGGTGTTGCCCGGATCCACCATGATCCTCAGGATCATGCGGGTGGGCGTGAGAGCCGCGACCTTGGTCCAGGACGGCGATGCCACCGTGCCATTGATGCTGCAATACACTTCGCCGTGATTGTGGCCGACCCAGACCAGGCTGGAATTGCCGGGCGCGACTGCAATTGCACTTATGTAGTTGCCGCCGAGCGGGTCCGGGCTCTTGATCGCAGACCAGGCGGGCGTTACCGCCTTGACATTAACGCTTCGCCAGAGCGACTTGGCCCCGACGAGCAGCGTGTTGGCATTGTTCGGATCCAGGATGAACGGCGCGATGAAATTGGCCTCGCTGGTGGCTCCCGCTCCGCAGTACTGGACGCCGTTGAGACCTTCGGAAATCCCCGCGCAGATGATCGAGGAGCCGCCGCCGGTGGTGGCCCGATGCACGGAGGCACGAACATACTCGCCGTAGTAGTAATTGGGGTCGGCGGGATCGACGGCCGCAAACCCCCCATCGCCGCCAAAGTACGTACTCCACGACGTGCCGCTCGCCGGCGCCTTGAGGCTGCCGTTGTCCTGCGTGCCGCCGACGATCAGCGTAGCCCCCCCCGCGTACCCGCTCTTGCCCGCGCCACCATAAAACTGTGTGATCTGCAGATTGTTGTTGAGGTTCACCCAGCCGGATGTGTAGTTGGGGGGGCTGTGCGCGGCAATGTCGTTGGACTTGTAAAGCCCGCCATCGTTGCCGATGTAGACGGTGCGATTGCTGGTGCCGTTGTAGCCGCTCGCCTCGACGATCGCGTGATTATCCGCATGCACCGAACCGCCCGTGAACCATTGGCTGATCTTGGTCCAGGGCACCGCCGTGTTGGTCGTCCACCAGTTGGCAACGCCGGCGCCCCGATAGACGTCGAGGCCGCCGACCACGACTCTGGTGGAGTCCGTTGGGTCGACCCAGACAGCGTTGTTGTACCAGCCTTGCCCGGAAAGGTGACCGATGGCAGAGTTGAGCAGCCAGGTCTGCCCGCCATTGGTCGATACCCAGAAGCGTCCGTCGGGACCTGCGCCTCCGTTGCCCTCGGTGACGGCGACGGCCAATCCTGGGGTGGCTTTCGCCCACGCCACTTCCACGCGGCCCTTCGTCGTCGTGTCGAGCGCTACGCGGGTGAACGAGGCGCCGACGTTGTTCGACCACGCAACGCCGCCACCGTTGGCGCACGAGGCGCCGCCGTAGGCGCCCTCGCCGATCAGCACGTTGTTCGCATTGTTCGGATCGAACCGGATGTCCAGCGCGCGGAGGTTGTAGACGAGCGTCCACGTGGGATTCACCGCCGTCGCGTTCGTCGTGCGATAGACGCCGCCCCAGTTGCAGTAGTAGCCGGTCGTGGCGAGCAGCACAATATCCGGGTTGGTCGGATGCACGGCAATGCGGTTCACGAACAGGAAGTCCGACTGCTGCGTCGCCGGCGGGGTCGTCGTGTCGGGGATCGTGCCGCCGAGCTGCACCCACGTGGTGCCGCCATCCGTGGAGACGAACGCGCCGTAGCCGCGTATCGAGTCGGCGTTGTAGAAGCCCTCCCCGGTGCCGGCGTAGATGCGCTGCGCGTTCGATGGGTCGCGTACCATCGTCGAGATCGCGACGTTGGGCATGAAGTCGTTGACCGGCAGCCACGATGCGCCGGCGTCGGTGGACTTCCAGATCCCGCCAGATACGCTGCCGACGAAAAGCAGGTTGGGGTCGGTTGGATGCGTCAACACCGACCGGATGCGCCCGCCCGTGGTGCCAGGTCCCAGCGCGGTCCACCCACCAGCGTCGATGCCCGCAGTCGTCGTCCCCGACAGGGAAACCAGCGCTGAGCGGTGCAACAGCGCGTTGGGTAGGCCATCCGCACGCACCTGCCCATCGTCGCTCGCCAGTTGCCTGGCGCGGAAACTGGCCGCCTCGTCGGGCAGATCCGCTTTTGGTTCATCGACCTTGACCAGCGCACGATTGAGCTTGTCGCGCGGCATCGTACATACTTCGAGCGTCGAGAGACCGCGGATGTCGTGCAGCTTCTGTACCTTCTCGATCGATACACCGAGAAGTCCGGCGAGCATTGCGTCGTTCCATGGCTGGTCGAGCATGCAGCCGTTTGCCGTGCGCAGCGACGTCGCCTCGCGTGCGAACTCATGAAGCCGAGGAGTCGAATCGGGAACTCCCGTCGCCAGGAGCCCGAGGACGACGATCAAGATGGCTGCGAACACCCCAATCTCCCCTGACGCTCGCTAAATGTATCCTCCGGAATAACCGGAAATACTGCGAGTCGATGAAAACCACTTGATCGGGCCGTTTCCTCGGCCCCCGGACAATTCGTCGTTCCCCGCTGAGCCAATCGAGCCTCAATCGAACCCATCACTTCAAGGTTCTTCTTTATCCTCTCACACTCGGCAGCAGGCGCCAAGGTCGCGGACCGCCGATTGCACGCCATGCTTCGATGCGAACTCCAGTTGCTGCGAGGCCGGCAGTTGGGTGATGCCATCCCACTCCCGGATGCTGGAGTGGGAAACCATGACGTTGGAAACGACCTGAAGCGAGTGGTTCCGGGTGCGCGCTGCGTGCATCGGTCGCATCGAGGCCAGTGCCGTGTGCAGTTCCATCACTGGATAGTCAATCGGCTTCGGACATCAACCTGGCAAAGACTTCCATCGTCGCGCGGGCGCAGCGTTCCGGCGTGAACCGCGCCGCCCTCTCGAGTCCCTGGAGCCGCAGGTTCTTCGCAAAGTTGGCATCCTCGACCAGCTCCTCGAATTGCCGGCACAGCGCCAAGGCGTCATCGGGATCCTCGAGCAGGATCGCGGCCCCCTGACCGATCTCGGCGAGCGACGAATTGTCGGAAGTGATAACCGGCGTTCCGCACGCCATGCTTTCCACGACGGGCAGTCCGAACCCTTCGTAGTAGGAGGGATACACGGTCGCCACCGCTCCGCTATAGATCGCCGGCAGATCATTTTGATCGACATAGCCCAGCACCAGCACGCGCTGGTGCGCGTGACCAATCAGTTCGTGCAGCCGCGAGTTGTGCCAGCCTGAGGCGCCGACGATGACGAGCGTCTCGCGCCCCGCATAGGACTCCATGGCCCGAACCGCCGTGGCGACGTTTTTTCGCGGTTCGAGGCTGCCTACGCACAAGAAGTAGCGGAGTGGCAGTCCGTATTTGCGTCGGACCAGCGTGATCGCTTCGGCGTCTCGTGGCGCGAATTCGAGCGGGTCCACACCGCAATAGGCAACGGACACGCGGCCCTCGGCGGCGCCAAAATGACGGAGAAAGTCCCGGCGCGTACTCTCCGAGATAGCAATGAAGTGGCAGTCCGACCGTACCGCCGCCACGTAGTTCTGCATGCAGAAGCGGATGTTTTCGTCGGTGTGGTACTGCGGATGCGTCACGAAAGTCGTGTCGTAGACGACGAACGTGCTCGGAACGTCCAACGAGGCAGGTCGGCTGTTCCCCGTACAATGTACAAGGTCCATGCCAGGCACGTAGCGGTCGTCGTCGCCGAATGCGGGAAGTGGCCCGCGATATACGGTGAAGCGGTCGTCGTCCGGCGGCGTGTACGACACGCCACGCAAGTATTCCGGATGCACGAACCGGTCGAACCCCGGCATTAGCAAGAAATCGAATGGACATTCTTCGCGCGGCAATCGCGCCAAACCACACAGCAGACCGACCACATATCGACCTACGCCCGTAACTTCCCGACCGACGGCGCGTGCCACGTCAATACCGACCCTCCCGCGGCTCGCCGCATGGCCCTGGGCACGGAGTGCTTGCGCGACGCCCGCTGCACCGCCGGATCCGGCGCGTCCCGATATCTCGGCAAGCCGCGAACGTATGCGGCGCGCTGTGATGCCCACCGACCAGAACGCCTCCACGTCCTGTGCCGCGCGAACCCCCTTCGCCCTCGCCTCGTCGCGGTGCTCATACACGTGGCGCATTCGCTCGGCCAAGTGGACCTCGTCTGGTTCCGCCCATTGGAAGCCGGTGTAGTACGGGCATTTGGCCTCGGCGGGAACGAGTCCTACCTGAAGCGGATAGCTGTTGGCATCATTCATGTAGTGCTGCTGCGCACTCCAATGACTGGCGATCACGGGGAGCCCACAAGCCATCGCTTCGAGGATGGGCATCCCCCACCCCTCTCCCCGCGTCGGAAGGACGAAGCAATCCGCCGACCGATAGAACTGAGGCAACTGGTAATAGGGAACGCGCTCGTTCTCGCTGATCAGCAGTCGTCCGCCCTCCGGATCCAGATCGAGGGCCGCAATGGCCGCGCGGGGATCCACGGCCGGATCGCTGTTGACGAACTTGCAGATGAGCACGACCGGCTCGTCGCGCCGAAACGCCTTGTTGAACGTCCGCAGCAGGACCTCCGGCGCCTTGCGCTCGCCCCATTCGAAGATAGACAGGAACGTGAACACGCCTTCGATCGGATGGCCGACGATGTCCGGATTGAAATAGTTGGTATCGATCAGGCCCAGCGGCATCACCCGCACGGGCTTCGTGACCCCACTGCGGCGAAACGTCCACGCATTGAATGGAGTTGGCACCCACACTTCGTCGACCTCGTTACATCCCTGCACCCAATCGGCCGGAATACCCGTCGTTTCGAGCATCGAGTAACCGATCCGAAAACCTCCCGTCACGTAGCGAAACGCGTCGGCTTGCCCGAACATGATCTTCGGCGCGCCAGGCCGCGGCGTCCGCCTGCGGATGATCTCGAGGCGGTAGTTCCCCGAACTGACGCTCTTCCGCTCGTCGACCGGGTACACGGTGCCCGCACCATAGAGATACTGGTAAGCAACGCGGACGCCGGCTTCGTCCAGCGCAATGGCCAGCACGCGACTGGGCATCGCATAGCCAATCGGCCGGAAAAACGTGGAGTGCCAGACCACGTCGAGATCGCAACGTTCCGCCAGAACCTTTTCCCATCGCCCTTCATATTGAAAAGACCTGCTGCTGC
>JBDTNR010000279.1:0-5122 GCA_039933655.1 Betaproteobacteria bacterium
TCCGCCGCAGCATGCAGAGCGTGGTCGTGCTCTTCGTGATGTCGCTGCTCGTGTTCGTCGGCGTCTTCGCCATTGGCAACCCGATCGACATCCTGATCAACCCGCAGGCGGACCAGATCGACCGCGAGCGGGCGGTCGCCGCGCTCGGCCTCGACAAGCCGCTCTGGGAACAATACCTCGTGTTCCTCAAGGGCGCGCTGACGGGCGACCTCGGCAAGTCGTTCGTCCACGCGACGTCCGCACTCGGACTCATCCTGGAGCGGATGCCGGCCACACTCGAACTCGCGATGGCGGCGATGCTGATGGCCGTTGTGCTCGGGATACCGCTCGGCCTGTGGGCGGGATTGAAACCCAACGGCGTGGCGGGACGGTCGATCATGGCCGGCTCGATCCTTGGCTTCTCGCTGCCGACGTTCTGGGTGGGCCTGATGCTGATCATGGTGTTCTCGGTGATGCTGGGCTGGCTGCCGTCCAATGGCCGCGGGCCGACGGTGTTGCTGTTCGGCGTCTTCCCAGTTTCTTTCCTGTCGTGGGAAGGATTGAGGCACCTGATCATGCCGGCGACCAACCTCGCACTGTTCAACGTCGCGCTGCTGATCCGGCTGACGCGGTCCGGTGCCCACGAGGCGCTGCTGCAGGACTACGTGAAGTTCGCGCGGGCGAAGGGCCTGTCGAACCGGCGCGTCATCGGCGTGCACGTGCTGCGCAACATCCTGATCCCGATCGTGACGGTGATCGGCCTGCAGTTCGGCGCGCTGATCGGCTTCGCGATCGTCACCGAAAGCGTGTTCGCGTGGCCTGGCATGGGCAAGCTGCTGATCGACTCCATCAACCTGCTCGACCGGCCGGTCATCGTGTCGTACCTGCTGGTGATCGTGACGCTCGTCATCGTCATCAACCTCGCCGTCGACGTGCTGTACTCGGCGCTCGATCCGCGCGTGCGGCTCACCGACGCCAAGGGCTAGAGCGGATGACAAGAGAGCGCATCGGCGTGAGCACGGTCCTGCCCGTCCCGGAATCCGCGCCGGCACGCGCGGCGCAGAGCCCGTTCCGGCGCATCGCGAGCGACTTTCTCGCCAATCCGATCGCCGTGTTCGGTCTGGGGCTCCTGCTGCTGATCGTGGCCGCCGCGCTCTTCGCGCCGTTGATCTCGCCGCAGAACCCGTACGATCTCGCGCAACTCGATGTGATGGAAAGCAAGCTGCCACCGGGCTCGAAGGCGCCGACCGGCGGGACGTTCTGGCTCGGCACCGACGACCAGGGCCGCGACATGCTGTCCGCCATTTTCTACGGCCTGCGCATCTCGCTGATGGTCGGTGCGACGAGCACGGTGCTGGCGCTGCTGATCGGGTTGACGATGGGACTGTCCGCCGCCTATTTCGGCGGCAGAGTCGAGTCGCTCATCATGCGGATCGTCGACATCCAGCTGTCGTTCCCGGCGATCCTCATCGCGCTGATCCTGATCGCCGTGCTGGGGCAGGGGATCGGCAAAGTGATCGCCGCGCTGGTCACCGTGCAGTGGGCCTACTATGCGCGTACCGTGCGCAGTGCGGCGCTGGTCGAGACACGCAAGGAGTACATGGAGGCGGCGCGCTGCCTCGCGCTGTCGCCGGCGCGCATCGTGTTCCGCCACTTGCTGCCCAACTGCCTGCCGCCGATGATCGTCGTGGCCACCGTGCAGGTCGCTGCGGCGATCGCGCTCGAGGCCACGCTGTCGTTCCTGGGCTTGGGCCTGCCGATCACCGAACCGTCGCTCGGCCTGCTGATCGCCAATGGCTATCAGTACCTGTTGTCGGGCAAGTACTGGATCAGCTTCTTCCCCGGCGTGGCGCTGTTGCTCACGATCGTCAGCATCAACCTCGTCGCCGACCAGTTGCGCGACGTGCTGAACCCGCGTCTGCAGAAATAGCGCGAAGCACCAATGGCCGCTCCCGTCTTGACCGTCGAAGGACTGCGCACTTATTTCTTCACCAAGGCCGGTGTGGTCAAGGCGGTGGACGACGTGTCGTTCACCGTCGACCGCGGCCAGGTGCTGGGTCTCGTCGGCGAATCCGGCTCGGGCAAGTCGATGACCGGCTATTCGCTGATGGGGCTCGTCGATCCGCCGGGACGCATTGTCGCCGGCCGCATCGTGCTCGACGGCATCGACCTGCGCGCGCTGTCGCCGGAGGCGTTGCGGCACATGCGCGGCAACCGCGTCGCAATGATCTTCCAGGATCCGATGATGACGCTGAACCCGGTCCTGCGGATCGACGTGCAGATGACGGAGGCGATCCTCGCGCACGACAACGTCAGCCCGGCGTCCGCGCGCGCGCGGGCGCGCGAAGCGCTCGTCAAGGTCGGCATCCCGTCGCCGGACGAGCGCCTCGACGCTTATCCGCATCAGTTTTCCGGCGGCATGAGGCAGCGGGTGGCGATCGCCATCGCGCTGCTCAACAGTCCCGACCTCATCATCGCCGACGAGCCAACGACGGCGCTGGACGTGACGATCCAGGGGCAGATCCTGTACGAAATGCAGAAACTGACGCGCGAGACGGGCACCGCGGTGATCTGGATCACGCACGACCTCTCGGTGATCGCCGGGCTCGCCGACCGCGTCTGCGTGATGTACGCCGGACGCATCGTCGAGCAGGGTACCTGCGAGGACGTGCTCGGAGCGCCCGCCCATCCGTACACGCAGGGCCTGCTCGACTCGGTTCCGTCGAACAACGAGCGCGGGCAGCGGTTGAAGCAGATCCCGGGGATGACGCCGTCGCTGCTCGAACTGCCGCCGGGCTGCCCGTTTCGCGAGCGCTGTGCCTACGCGACGGCCGCGTGCGAGGTGTCGCCGGAGATGCGCGCGGTGGGCGCGCCCGGGCAGACAGTCCGCTGTTTCCATCCGCTCCTTTCGCTGTACTGATGACGACGTCGACGCACGGTGGCGAAACAGACCTCGGCGCGCTGGTCGAGCTGAAGGCGGTATCGAAGCGTTTCGTGAAGCCGCTCGACGTGGCGGCGAGGATCGGCAACGCATTCGGTGCGGGCCTGAAGGAAGAGGTCGTGCACGCCGTGGATCGCGTCGACCTTGCGGTGGCGCCCGGCGAAGTGGTGGGCCTGGTCGGCGAGTCCGGTTGCGGCAAGTCGACCCTGGGCCGGCTCGCCGTCGGCCTCTTGCCGCTGTCGAATGGCGAACGTTTCTGGCGCGGCCTGTCGCTGGCGCGCCTCGACGCGGCCGCCGCGCGGCGCCAGCAGCTCAAGATGCAGATGATTTTCCAGGATCCGTATGCGTCGCTCAATCCGCGGATGCGCGTGGTCGACATCGTCGGCGAGGCGCCTGTCGCCCATGGCGTCATCAGCGCCAAGCAGAAGACGGAATATGCCGGCCTCATGCTGAACCGCGTGGGACTCGACCCGACGCTGATGCGGCGCTATCCGCACCAGTTCTCCGGCGGCCAGCGGGCACGCATCGGCATTGCCCGCGCGCTGGCGGTGAAACCGGAATTTCTCGTCTGTGACGAATCGGTGGCGGCGCTCGACGTCTCGATCCAGGCGCAGGTGTTGAACCTCTTCATCGAGCTGCGCGGCGCGCTCAACCTCACGTACCTGTTCATCAGCCACGACCTGGGCGTCGTGCGCTTCATCTCCGATCGCGTCGTGGTCATGTACCTGGGCCGAGTCGTGGAGAGCGCGCCGTCCGGAGAGCTGTTCGCGCACCCGAAGCATCCGTACACGCAGGCGCTGCTCGCCGAGGTCGGCAAGGTGACGCCGAAGAAACGCACGTTTGTCCCGATCAAGGGCGAGATTCCATCGCCGCTCGATCCGCCACCCGGCTGCCACTTTCATCCGCGCTGTCCGCACGCGATGGAAATCTGCCGTGAAGCGCCGCCACCGCTCGCCGAGATCGCGCCGGGCCACAAGTCCGCGTGCTATCTCAATACGCGATGACCTTCTCCGCGCGGTCCGCTGCCGCACGACGACCGACGGGCGCCCCTCGCCGGTTCGCGGCGATCGCCCCGGGGGAACCATTGCCGTGAACGCCCCCTTCATCCGCCACGATCCCCCGGGGGACCCGATCGCGCTGGTGCTCGACTCGCCGCACTCGGGCGAGTGGTATCCCGACGACTTCGACCACCTGCCGCCACGGGAAGTCGTTCGCCAGGCGGAGGACACGCACGTCGCGCGGTTGTGGCAGGCCGCGCCTGCGCTGGGCGCGACGATGATCGAGGCGTGCTTCCCGCGCGCGTACATCGACGCCAATCGCGGGCTCGCGGACATCGATGCCGACCTGCTCGCCGATCCGTGGCCGGAACCGCTCGTACCGTCGCGCAAGACCCAGCAGGGTATCGGCCTCGTCTGGCGCGTGGCGCGCGGCGGAACGCCGATGTATGCGCGCAAGCTCTCGAGCGCCGAGGTGCGTTCGCGCATCGATAACTTCTGGCATCCCTACCACGCCGAACTCGAGGCGGTGATCGACGCCCGCCATCGCGCGTTCGGCGGCGTCTGGCACGTGAACTGCCACTCGATGCCCGCCGTCGGCGACGCGATGGCCGACGACCCCGGCCGCGAGCGCGCCGACTTCGTGCTGGGCGACCGCGACGGCACGACGTGCGACGCGGCGTTCACGCAAGTCGTCGCCGCCATGGTGACCGCCATGGGCTATAGCGTCGCGATCAACGATCCGTACAAGGGTGTGGAGATCGTGCGCCGGCATGGCCGGCCTGCCGACCACCGCCATAGCCTGCAGATCGAGATCAAGCGCACGCTGTACATGGACGAGCAGACGCTCGAGCCCAACGCCGGCTATGCGCGTCTGCAGCAGGACCTGGCGCGCCTCGCTTCCGTGCTCGCCGCGTTCGTCCGCGAGCGCGCGCGGCCATGAGCGGACGGGATGCGTGCCGCCGGCGCGAGGGTACGGGAGAATGTCTGACCTCCGATGAGCGCCGCTGGATGCCCGTCTTTTCGGGGGTGACGCAGAAGCGCCTGACAGCAACTGGTCCGACCACTTGACCGCTTTCGGCCGCGCTGCTAACGTCCACGCATCGCGGAAGGAGGCGTCTGCCGGCAGCAGGGGACCTCCGACGGCGCGCCTTCCATTTCTGCCAAGGAGGAGTCCATGAAATTCATGCAACGCGCGCTCGTCGCG
>JBDTNR010000280.1:0-5115 GCA_039933655.1 Betaproteobacteria bacterium
CGGCTCAACTGGTACGCCGTGGTCAATCCAGCGATCCCGCCGCCCAGAATCGCCACTTTTTTCTTCGCCATCGTGTCGCCCCCCGTTAGGTTCGCCGCATGCAGGTCACACGCGCTCGAGATCGGCGTCGAGCGCGCCTGCCGTCTGCCGGTAGTGAAAATGTCGCCATGGCGCCCACACGACGCCCAGGCGCTGCACGATGACCGCGGCCTGCCGCCCGTGCTCGTCGCGATCGGTCGCCGGCCCCGGCATCGCCGACAGCGCGAAATGGCTCATGGCCTGCTCGAGCGGCAGGCCCATGCTCTGCGCGTCGGCGAGGGCCTCGTGATAGCACGCGTGCAACTGTTGCGGGCGGCCGCGCGCGGCGGCGAGATGTCCACGCAGCAGCGCAGCACGCGGCCGGCAGATCCGGTTGCGTGTCGCGAAGCGCTGCGCCGATTCGCACGCGACCTTCGACAGGGCCAGGAGGTCGTCGCGCGTACGCCCGACCGTGGTCGCCCGGTCGGCCAGCACCAGCAGCACCTCGGCGATGCACGGAACGCTGAACAGCAGGGCGCCGGCCATCGCCGGCGAGCCCTGCACGACGTGCGCCAGGCCGTCCTCGGCGGATCGCAACGCGGCCGGATAGTCGTTGGCCTCGAGATGGGCGGCCGCCGCGATGCCGTCGCACAGCAGACGCTCCGCGGGGTGCAGGCTGCCGTCGGCGGTTGCGGTCGCCAGCCGCGCCAACGCCAGCGCGGGCGAACGGCCGAGTAGCAGGTCGAGCAGCGCGCGCGCCGCGAGCGCCTCGGCGCGCACCTGCGCGCTGTCGATCTCCTCCGCCTGTTCGCCGAATACCCGCAGCGCGCGATCGGCGCGCTCGTAGTCGCCGGCGGCGAGCAGCCGGTAGCCGTCTAGCACCAGGCAGCACTGGTATCGATAGCGGTCGCCAAGGCTTTTCCAGATCTTCGCGCCGCGAGCGCCATGGACGCCCATCCGGTCCCAGTCGCCGATGTGGAATGACTGCACGCAGGCGAGCAGTTCTGCGAACCCCTGCGCCGACGGCGAGCCGACGGTGATCGCGAGGTTGATCGAGCGATCGCGATAGAAGCTCGCCCACTTCAGCATGCCGACCGCCGCGAGCCCGAGCGCGAGGCCGCCCGACGCATTGACGATCGCCGGCAGCGCCGCGGCGCGCTCGGCGCGGTTGAGCGAGGCCAGCGTACCGTGCGCAAGGCGCAGCGTGTCGTTGGTGAAATACGCGTGCTCGGCGAAGCGCATGTAGATGTGCGCGGCCAGGCTGTCCCGTTCGCGTGCTGCGCCGTGCGACTGCGAGCGGACGACGCTGGCGCGCCGCAGCGCCTGCAACGTGGACTCCCGGACGAGCCCCAGCATCAGCTGCGCACGCGTGCCGGGCACGGGGATGCGCTCCAGTGCGGCCAGCGCCTTGTAGTGGCCGTTGGCTTCGGCGAAGCGGGTCAGCTCCTGACAGGCGTCCGCGCGTATCCGCGCGCAGCGCGCAAGCGACGGCGTCGGCAATCCGATTTTGTACTCGGCCGCCATCCGGTCGACCCGTGCGAGGTGGTCGAGCGCGTCGTCGTTGGCATAACGCTGCACGGCGAGGTCCGCCGCGTCGATCCGGAACGCGATCGCGCGGTCGGGCTCCGCTGCACGCTCCCAGTGCTCGGCCAGCGTCGCCATGTGCGGGGCCAGCGCGCCGTCGTATTTTGACTCCAGAAACTGCGCGATGCGCCGGTGCAATGGCCGCCGCTGCGCGAACGGCAGTAGGTCGTAGGTGACGCCCTGGATGATGCCGTGCCGGAACGCGTAGCCCGCCTCGGGCGCGCCACTGGTGCGGCTCAGGAACCCCGCGTCGATCAGCTGGTTGAGGATTTCGTCCAGCGATTCGCCGCTGGGGATCGACGGATGGATCTCGCGCACGGTGTCCGTGTCGAAGACGCGACCCACGACGCTCGCGACCTTCATGGTCAGCTGCCGGCCCGGCGAAAGTCGATCGACGCGGCTCACGATCAGGTCGCGCACTGAGTCCGGCGCCCCCATCGCCGACAGGTCGGACAGCGCCAACCGGCACCGGCCGTCCTCGACCGTCAGCACGCCCTGGTCGCGCAGGTCGAACAGCAGTTGCTCGGCGAAGAACGGCAGGCCTTCGGAGCGCTTCTGGATGTAGTCGACCAGCGGCGCGGAAATCGCGGGGATACCGAGGCGTTCACTGAGGATGGCCTTGATCGCATCGCGCGACAGGCGGGGCAGGCGCACTACCGGGTAGGCCGCGGCCAGCAGCGTCCTGACGTGCGCGGGCGAGGCGTCGTCGACGGGCCGCGTCGCCACGACCGCAAGCATCCGCGGCACCCGGCGCAGTAGCGCCGCGAGCACGTGCGCCGACGAGGCATCGAGCCACTGCAGGTCGTCGAGCAGCAGAACGATCGGTGTCGGCGCCGCGCGTTCGCCTGCGATATGGACCAGCAGGTCCTCGATGCCGGCCAGGCGCGCCGGACCCTTGATATCGGGCGCGAGCCCCCGATCCGGCAACTCGAGCGGCAGGACGTCTTCGAGCAGCGCTGCGCGGGTCGCGAGCGGATGGTCGCGCAGCAGTTCCACGAGCCGGGTGCGCACGACCGAGAGGGTGGGGGCGGGCGGATCGTCCGGTCGGCGCAGCAGTTCCTGCAGGACCGTGCGGAACGCGAAGTACGCCGTCGTGCGCTCGATGGGCGACGTGGCCATCGCAATTGCCGCGCATCCGTGGGCCTGCGCGATCCCCGCAACATGGGCGAGCAAGTGCGTCTTGCCGGCCCCCGGCTCGGCTTCGATGGCGGCGAGGCCGCCGCGGTTGCGCGCGAGACCCGCCACGCGGACGGTGAGCTGCTGCAACTCCTCGTGGCGTCCGAACAGCACGCCGATCCCGGTGGCGACGCTCGAGGGCGACGGAGACTGCTCGCGCACCCGGCGTACGCGCAGCGGCTCAGCGCGGCCCTTGACAACGATGTCCTCGGCGGCGGAAAAGTCGACCTCACCCGCGGCCGCGCGCGCGGTGGTCTCGTCGCAGAGAATCTCGCCGGCGGCGGCCTGCATCAATCGCGCCGCATACGACATGACCGGACCGGTGCTCATGTATTCGCGGCGGAACGCGCTGCCGACGTCGCCGCAGAACGCGTCGCCAGTGGTGATCCCGATCGCGGGGTCGATGCCGATGGCGGCCAGCGCCGGCCGGATGCGCCGTGCTGCCGCCACTGCCAGCAGCGCGTCGTGCTCCTGCGCGAACGGCGGCAAACCGCAGGCAATCTGCACGACGAAGCCTTTGTCATTCGCCATCACGTTGGAGATCGCGACTCCGAGCGGGTGCGCCACCGCTTCGATCCGGCGCACGGCGTCCTCGATGCGCACGGCGACGTCCGGCACGGTGGTATCGAGCCCGACCAGATTCACGTAGACCACGGTCAGCTTGCGGAACTCGGCGATCCATTCCGCCTGCCCGGCGGCGATGCGGTCAGCGATCACGCGCGGGACGAACGGCCGCACGCGGGCACCGATCCCGGGTTCGCTCGCCGCGGACGTCGGCAGCGCGCCGGCGGGCAGTGGCACGGCGCCTTCCATTGCCAGCAGCTCACGGGCGCCGCAGGCCGCGCGGGTCAGCGTTGCCGCCGCGCCCATCCAGGCGGCGGCCGCGTCACTCACGATGATCTGGTTGGGGTCGCCGCGCAATTGCGCGTTGCCCAGTTCGCGGATCGGCGCGCCGTCGGCGACGAAGAATGCGCGGCCGCTGCGCTCCGACACGACGATGAACTGAATCACGCCGGCCACGAGTGTGATCCGGTGCCGCAGCAGGACGCCGGGTTCGGGCTGCCAGTTGCGGAATTCACGCTGCGCGGCCAGCGCCGCTGCCGCCGCCCGCGCCGCCTGGAGCTGCCGGTCGGCGCCATCATCGCCGGCATGCCACAGTGCGATCACCGCGTCGCCGTCGATGCGCACGGTGTCGCCGCCGCAGTTCGCCACGATCTCGATGACGCGGCCGAAATACCGATTGAGGATGGCCGCCAGCCGCTCGGCGCCATCGTCGCCCATTTGCGCGAACTCGTCGGTCAGCGCGGTGGAGGCCACGATATCCACGAACAGGACGATGCCGTCGAGACGGGTGCAGAACGCTTCATCGCCGCCTTCGCGGCGTGACAGTTGCGTGACGAGCAAGCGCGGTGCGTATTGTTCGAGCAACGTCCGTCTCCGCCCACCACTGGCGTTGCGTTGGCGCGTCGCCAACGACCGTTCCCGACCGGGCCCCGCTAGGATGGACCAACTGCCGGAAATCTTCCAGCGTTGACCATGGGCCGCGGCGCCCGACGGGCACTGGAGAATGGGACGGCCGCGCCGGAGCGGGCGACCGGCATGGAGCGGAGGCGAACGCCGCGCGTGGCCCCGGTCCTGCCGGATGCGCTGGAGAGGCGTGGCGCGGGGCGGGCTCGCGACATCGCCCGGGGCGCCGCCAACGTGGCGATCCCCGTGCCAACAACGCGCCGGGCTAGCGGAGGTTCCCCGTGTGCCCGAGCGAATAGCGGCCCGGTTGCGGCCACACGGTCAGCCCATGCGGCTCCTTGCCGACCGGGATCGTCTGGACCGTGCCGGTCGTCGTGTCGAACGCGTAGACGACGTTGTCGTAACGGCCCGATAGCCACAGCACCTTGCCATCGGCGCTGACGTTGCCCATGTCGGGACTGCCGCCGCCGGGGATCAGCCAGGTCGCTTCCACCTTCTGCGTGGCGAAGTCGATCACCGACACGCCACCCTTGCCCTTCGGCGACCCGTGGATCTTGTTCGAGCCGCGATTGGCGACATAGAGCTTCCTGCCGTCGCGGCTCGGATAGAGCCCGTGCGTACCCTTTCCGGTCTCGATGAAGCCGACCTGACGGAACGATTCGAGGTCCACGACGTGCACGCCGTCGGCCATCATGTCGGCAACGTAGAAGAGCTTGCCGTCCGGCGACGCGCGGATGTCCTGCGGCATGCCCTTCCACGTCGTGCAGATCACCTCGTCCTTCCCGTCCGGCCCCTTGACGATCGTGGTGGGCCGTCCGGGCTGGATCACCTGCGTGTAGCCCAGCACCTTGCGGTTGACGAGGTCGATCT
>JBDTNR010000281.1:0-5114 GCA_039933655.1 Betaproteobacteria bacterium
GCCGCGATCTCGCGCGCGGCCAGGTCGCGCGCTGGCTCGAGCAGGAATTGCACGACTACAACCTCGTGCGCGCGCTGCGCGACATACAGGACCGAAAGGACGCAAGCGACGACGCGAAGCTGTTGCGTTTCCTGCTCGCCGCCGCGCCCGACCTGCCGCCGGTGTGGCGCGGCTCGCCGGTCAGCGTGGACGCGGTGCTCGCGGCGGCGCGCGCGGCGGCGAGCGACGACGACAGCGCGCAGTTGTGGCTCGATTCGCTGTACCGCGACGAGGTGCTGGCGACGTTCGTGGCGGCCGGGCATCCGGAACTGGCCGATATCGACCGGAACTGGCGCGCCGGCTGGAACGAGTTCACGCAACTGTGGGAGGCGGCGCGCCGTGCGGAGGAAAAATGGCGCCAGCGCCCGCGCGACGTGGGGGGCGGCGCCGGCGCGCAGGCGGTCAGCTTCGACGATCTCGCCTACACGGCGAGCGGCCGGCTGGAACCGCCGCCCCAGCGCACGATCAACGGTACATTGCTGGTCGCGCAGGCGGACCCGGCCTACGTCGACGCGGTCCGCGGCGAAGTGACCGGCGTGCTCGCCGGGATCGCCGGCTACTGCGGATGGTTCGAGGCGCTATGGACGCAGGCGCAGCGACACGCGTCCGGCGTCCTGCTGGCGCGCGCCCTGTTGCCGCACGCGCAGGACGACGCGGCGAAGGAGACGCGGCGGCAGGCGGCCAGCGACGACGCCCGCGCGCGCCAGTTCGACGAGGCGAAGGACGCGCTGCGCGCCGCGCTGGAGGGAATCATCGCGCTCGCGCCGAACGGCGACGAGGATCTCGCCGCCGAGACGGTCTCGCAACTGCTCGATGCGTTCGACGCTGTCCAGCGCGCGTGCCAGAACGTGGCGCGTCTGCCATCGACCGATCCTGGCTACGACGCGCTGCGCCGTGCCGCGGAAAAGCTGTCGTCATTCGGCCTTTCGGCGCAACGTGCGCTGGCGCAGAGCGAGGAGATCCAGGGCGTTAACGCGATATTCCTGACACCGCAGCGGCTCGTCTACGGGCTGGCGATCTTAGGCGGCGCGCTGCTGCTGCGCGTGCCCGTCGCCTTCCTCGTGCTGCTCGCCGGCGCGGCGCTCGCCGTGGCCTACCGCTGGTACGTGGGCTTTCGCTCGACCGAGGGCGCGCTGGCGAAGCTGCGGCTATTCGGACTGCATGCGCGCACGTTCCTACGCGCGGACGAACCGGCGGACGCCGCCGCGCGTGCGCCGGAGCCCAAGCGGCGTGGGCGTTGGACGTGAAGCGTCAACAGGTGGGTTCCAGGATGCATGAATTCTACGCAACCGTCGTTCCCGCGAACGCGGGAACCCGGGGACGTCTACATGCCTCGCGCAGGGTTGGCCGCAAAGACGCGGGGACTCCCGCCTTCGCGGGGACGACGGCGGGTGGCATGACGTTGCGGCACGAGTACGCGAAACTACGCTTGACGCTTGACCGCTAGCGGGCCGCCGCCGCTGGCGGCGCGGGACTGGGGACGATCGTCGCACCGACATCCGTCAGCAAACGCTGGAAATCCCGCGATTCAAGCAGGATCGTGCCGGCGGCCGCGCGCAGGCGGTCGACTTCCTCCGGCTTCAGCACGAACGACGTCGGCAACTCGTTTAAATATTCGAACTCGCGCTTGTCCTTCAACTGCGGAAACGATACGTCGATCGCGTACAGACGCGTCGACGGCGCGCTCATAAGGCCGGTCAGCGTCGGATCGCGAGCGGCGTCGAACGCGGGAGAGGCGCGGATGCGCCGCATCATGTCCCAGCGCGCGACGATGTCGCGCAGCAACTCGACCGTTTCGTACGAGTAGCGGTCGATCGGCACGCCGGTGGCCTTGAGCAGGATGTCGAGACTTCCGGGCGGCCGCTCGGACAGGTCCCAGTTGGTCTTGGGCGACGACAGCGAATTGACGACGATCACCACGATACGCTTCACGTTGTCGAGCGGCGTCTTCCCGCCCTTCATCCGCACCGCCTCGAGCTCCTCCAGCGTCTCCAGCACGGCGCGCATGCCGAGATTGTCGGCCAGTCCGCCATCGACCAGGTGCAGGTAGGGCCGGTCCTTGCTGTCCTGATACGAGCGCGTTTCCTCCATCCGCTTGAGCGCGCGAGCCGCGGGCCGCGCCGGATTGTCGGGGTCCGCGGCGGACAGGAGCCAGCTCGGATAGGCGTAGTTGCAGGTACCGCCGTAGTTGTTGAGCGTGACCGGGGAGAGCACCAGCGGCACCGCCGACGACGTGGCCGCCGCGCGCGACAGCGGCACCGCCTTCAGGTCGGAGCAGATGAGGTCGAACATCTGCTGCGTGTAGCCGAAGCGGGAGCCGGTGGAAATGTCGGTGGCCATCACCATGATGAGCGGTCCATTGCCGCGCTCCAGGTCGGCGAACGTCGCGCCGTTGAACAGAATGTCGTCGTAGAGCTGCGCCGCCATCTCCGAGCGGCCCCAGGTCTCCGACCACAGTGCGCTCCAGTTGCTGGGACTTAAGAAACGCGAGGTGAGCTCGCCCTGCACGTTGCGCTTCAGAAAGCGCTCTTCGTATTCCGCGAAGAGCTTGTCGCCGTAAAGGCCGTAGGCCAGCGCGGTGAAACTGCCGCCGGAGACACCGGTGATCACGTCAATTGCGTCGATCAGCCGTATCTTGTTGCCCAGCGGACCGACAATCTCGGTCCGCCGCAACACTTCCAGCACTCCGTACGAAAACGCCGCGGCGCGCGTGCCGCCGCCCGAAAATGTCAGCACGACGAGGCTATCCTTTGCGTCGGAATTCGTGGCGTGCGGGCGCGAAACGAGCCGGTAGCCCTGGTCCGGATAGATGGCGGTCACCGGCGGGTTGACGGGGCGGCTGGCGCAACCGGCCAGCAGTAGCAACGGTGCCGCGAGCAGCAGCAGGACAGTGCGGAAGGTCGTGGTCGTCATGATGTAATCCCGGCGTCGTCGTCGCGCCACAGCTGGTACAGCAGGATGGCGCCGAACGTCGCGGTGCCGATGCCGCCCAGCGTGAAGCCGCCGAATTTCAATGCGAGGTCGCCGGCGCCGATCGTCAGCGTGACGGCCACGGTGACGAGGTTGCGCGCGCGCGAGAAATCGACGTTGTTCTGCACCCAGATGCGGCCGCCGGTCGCGGTGATGAGGCCGAACACCACGATGGCGAGGCCGCCCAGCACCGGGCCCGGAATCGTCATGATCAGCGCGCCGAACTTCGGCGAGAAACCCAGCACGATGGCCGTCAGCGCGGCGACTACGAACACGAGCGTCGAGTAGATTCTGGTCACGGCCATGACGCCGATATTCTCCGCATAGGTCGTCACACCGGTGCCGCCGCCGGCGCCGGCGACCATCGTCGCGATGCCGTCGCCCAAGAACGCACGGCCGAGATACGGATCCAGATTCCGGCCGGTCATCGCGGCCACCGCCTTGACGTGCCCCAGGTTCTCCGCGACCAGCACGAGGGCCACCGGCGCGATCAGCGCGACCGCCTGCGCGTCCCAGACGGGGGCGATCAGGTGCGGCAGCCCGACCCAGGGCGCCGCCGCCACGGCCGAGAAATCGATCGGCTTGCCGAGGCCCATGCCATTGGTCAGCGCTGCGTACAGCAGGTAGCCAGCGAGGCCGCCGAGCAGGATCGGCAGCCGCCGCGACAAGCCCGGCCCGCGCACGGCCACGAGGCCCACGGCGAGGATCGTCGCGATGCCCACCCAGGTATCGAACGAACTGGCGGACACCCCTTTCACCGCGATCGGCGCGAGGTTCAGGCCGATGACGGCGACGATGGCACCGGTTACCGCCGGCGGCATCAGCCGGTCGATCCACGCATAGCCGACCTTCATCACGACGAGGCCGATCACGGCGTACAGCGCACCGGCCGCCACGATGCCGCCGAGCGCGACGGGAAGGTTGGCGTTCGGACCGCTGCCCGCATAGGCGGTGGCGGCGATGACGACGGCGATGAACGCGAAGCTCGAGCCGACGTAGCTCGGCACGCGGCCACCGACGGCGACGAAGAAAATCAGCGTACCGACACCCGAAAAGAGTATCGCGACATTGGGGTCGAAGCCCATCAGCAGCGGCGCCAGCACCGTTGCCCCGAACATCGCGACGACGTGCTGAATGCCGAGGGCGATGGTCTGGCCCGCCGGCAGGCGCTCGTCGGGAGCGATCACGCCGTCGGTGCGCAGCGTCCAGCGGGGGAAGTAAGGCGTTGGCATTGGCGGTCCGGGAGGGAGCAAAACGCCATTGAACACGGAAACGATGGCGTTGTCCCCGGCGCCGCGATCAAGAATTGCCCGACGATCGGCGGCACGCTGGCCGCAACCCCGCCACGCCGTCGGGCGCGCTGGTCGTCGTGCCATGCAAGGCTGCCGATGCGCGCGGCGCGATCGAGACCCAGACGCAGGGCGGTATCCTGCACGAACTGAACGCGGCGCTATGGGGGCAGGTGACGTTCACCGCCGGCAAGGCCAACCAGACCAACTTCAACAAATCGCGGGTGATGCTGATCAAGGAAATGCCGCAGGTCACGGTGCTGATCATCCCGAGCACCGAACCGCCGGCGGGAATCGGCGAGCCGGGCGTGCCGCCCATCGCGCCGGCACTGGCCAACGCCTATGCGCGACTGACCGGGTTGCGCAAGCGGTCCCTGCCGCTGTTTCCGGGCGCCATCATGGACGACTGATCCATCCGGAGCACGAGGCGCGCAGGCCGTCGCCGGACTCGTGGGATGCGCGCGCGGCGGTTCCCGCGCCGAGCCTGCGCGCGGCAGGCAGGGGTTAGAATGCGCCGGATCGGCATCCCGGTCCGGCGCCCCGTCGCGTTTCGCGACAAGGTGTGTTCGCGCCCGGGACCATGTGTCTTCGAGCGGAGTCCGCGCATGCCTGCTTCCCCATCGATCCTCGACGAACTGCGCGGCCAGTACGAAGCGGCGCGCACGTCCCCCCACGAGCACTCCGATGTCGAAGGCTTCGAGCAGATCAACAAGCGTCTGCGCAACGCCTACACGTGGCTCGACAAGGCGTTTTCCTATCTCGACGGCGTGAAGCCGCCGATCGCGCATCGGTTCGACGTGGGTCACGGCCTGGTCT
>JBDTNR010000282.1:0-5078 GCA_039933655.1 Betaproteobacteria bacterium
CAAGCCGCTCGGGCTCATCGACAATTGGCTGCGGCACGTGCAGGACGTGGCCGAGCGGCACCTCGCGCTCCTCAAGGCGCAACCGGACGAAGCCACCGTAGTCGACCGGCTGTGCGAGTTGAACGTCGTCGAGCAGGTGGCGCATGTCGCGCGGACGACGATCGTGCAGGACGCGTGGCGGCGCCGCCAGTCGCTGACGCTGCATGGCTGGATCTACGGCCTCTCCGACGGACTCGTCAAGGATCTGGGCATCGAGGCCAACGGCGCCGACAAGCTGGAGGCAAGCTACGCCCGGGCGCTGGCCAGCATTGTGCGCGCGACCGCGTAACGGCCCGCCGCCGCCGGCCGTCTCGTCCTTGATCCGCCTCCACAACGTCAGCAAGATCTTTCCAGGGCCCCGGCCGCGCACGGTACTCGACCGCATTTCACTCGACGTGCCACGCGGCGTGATGGTCGCGATCCTCGGCGAATCGGGTGTCGGCAAGTCGACGCTGCTGAACCTGATCGCGGGACTCGAGCACCCCGATGCGGGAACCGTCGTCATCGCGGGCAGCGATTTGCAGCGGCTCGACGACGACGCGCTGACGGCATTCCGCCGCGAGAAGATCGGCTTCGTCTTCCAAGCCTTTCACGTGCTGCCCTATCTCACGGTCGCCCAGAACGTCGCGCTGCCGCTCGCGTTGCTCGGGCAGGACAACGAGGCGTCGCACGCGCGCGTGCAGGCAATGCTCGCGGCGGTCGGACTCGCCGAGCGCGGATCGAGCATGCCGCGCGAGCTTTCCGGCGGCGAACTGCAGCGGACGGCGATTGCGCGGGCGCTGGTCCATCGGCCGGCGATCGTCCTCGCCGACGAGCCGACCGGCAACCTCGATCCCGAGAGCGCCGACGGCGTCGTCGGCCTGTTCCGCGAGCGCCTGCACGCGGAGGGTGCGACGGGCGTGCTCGTCACGCACTCGCGCACGGCGGCCGCGCGCGCCGATCGTGTCTACACGCTGACCGCCAGCGGCCTCGACGAAACGACGCTGCCATGAGCCCGCCGGGCCGTCCCAAGGGCCGAGTTGTCCAATGAGCCGGAGTGCGCAGCACGAAGGTCGTCCAGCGAGCCCGCCGGGCCGTCCCACGGGCGAGTGCCGGAGTGTGTGCAGCACGAAGGAATACCAGTGACTGCGGCGCAGGCGCCATGACGGCCGGATACGCGACGGCGCGCGCCGTGCTCGGCGGCGCGCTGGGGCGCAACCGGGGCCGGCTGCTGCTGTCGGCCATGGCGATCGCGCTCGGCGTCGCGCTCGGCTTCGCGGTGGCACTGATCAACGAGGCGGCGATCGGCGAGTTCGAGGGCGGCATGAAGGCGTTGTCCGGCGTCGCGGACCTGGAAGTGCGCGGTCCGCGCGGCGGCTTCGACGAGGCGCTGTATCCGCGGCTCGCGCGCGATCCCGACGTCGCGGTCGCCAGTCCGGTCGTCGAGGTCGATGCGCGCATCGCGGACCGTGACGATGCGCTGCGCGTGTACGGCGTCGACGCCTTTCGCGCCGCGGCGGTGACGCCGGCGCTGCTGGGCACGGGCGACGATGCGCTCGACGTGCTGCGGTCCGGCACGGCGTTCGTGAGCCCGGCGGCCGCGACGTGGCTCGACGTGCGTCCCGGCGGCACGCTGGTCGTGCAGTCGGGCGTGCGGACCGTGCCGCTGGCGATTGCCGGATTCGTGCAGGCGGAGGCCGGCGGGCGCTATGCGGTGATGGACATCGCCGCCGTGCAGGATGCGTTCGGCCGTGACGGCATGCTGTCGCGCATCGACCTGCGGCTGCGTCCGGGCGCCGACGCGGGCGCAGTGCGCAACCGCATCGCCGCGATGGTGCCGGCGGGCATCGTCGTCGCCACCCCCGCCGACAACGCCGCCATGGCGGTCCGGATGTCCCGTTCCTACCGCGTGAACCTGAACGTCCTGGCGCTCGTCGCGCTGTTCACCGGCGGCCTGCTCGTGTTCTCGACGCAGGCGCTGTCGATCGTCCGCCGCCGCACGCAGTTCGCGCTGTTGCGCACGCTCGGCGTATCGCGCACGCGTCTCACCGCGCTGCTCACGGGCGAAGGCGCGCTCGTCGGATTTGCCGGCGCGCTCGTGGGACTTGGCGTCGGCTACGTGCTCGCCGATGCCGTGCTGCGGGTGTTCGGTGCCGACCTGGGCGCGGGATTCTTCCGCGGCGTCGCGCCGAGCGTGGCGTTCGAGCCGCGCGCAGCGGCGGTATTCGGCGCGCTGGGCATCGCCGTCGCCGTGCTGGGCAGCTACTTCCCGGCGCGCGAAGCGGCCCGCGCCACGCCGGCCGCGGCGTTGAAGGCCGGCGACGAGCAGGAAGCGTTCGCCCGCTGGCGATCGCCGCTGCCGGGCTTGGCGCTGCTGGCGGTCGGCGCGGCAATCGCGTGGCTGCCTCCGATCCTTGACCTGCCGCTCGGCGGCTACGGCGCCATCGCGCTGCTGCTGCTCGGCACGCTGCTGCTGCTGCCGAGAATTGCTGCGTTCGTACTGCTGCGCCTGCCGCGACCCCGCGCGTTTCCGGCCGCCTTGGCATTGGACCAGCTGCGCGGCGCGCCGGGCCAGGCGAGCGTCAGCCTGGCCACGATCGTTGCCAGCGTATCGCTGATGGTGTCGATGGCGATCATGGTCGCGTCGTTTCGCGAATCGCTCGACGACTGGCTGTTGCGCATCCTTCCGGCCGACGTTTACGTGCGCGCGGGCGCCGCCGGCGACAGCGCCTACTTTTCCGCCGACGATCAACGTCGGCTGGCCGCGGTGGACGGTGTGGCGCGCAGTTCGTTCCTGCGCGCGCAGAACGTGACGCTCGACGCGAAGCAGCCGCGCGTGGCGCTGCTGGCGCGTGACCTGCCCGCAGGCGACGCGGCGGCTGCGCTGCCGCTCCTGGGCGACGCCCGCGTGCCGCGTACCGGGGATCCGCCGCCGGTCTACGTCAGCGAAGCCGTCGTCGACCTCTACGGCGTGCGCAGCGGCGACGTGCTACAGGTCCCGCTGGCGGGACAGGCGCGGCCCTTCGTCGTGGCCGGAGTGTGGCGCGACTACGCGCGGCAGCAGGGCGCGCTGGTCATCGACCGCGCCGAGTATGCGCGGATCACCGGCGACGCCACGGCCACCGATGCGGCGATCTGGCTGGCCCAGGAGGTCACCGTGGCGCAATTTCGGGAACGCCTCGACGCGGCGTTTCCCGCGACCGGGCGGCTCACGCTCGCCACGCCCGGCGAGATCCGCACGCTGTCGCTGCGCGTGTTCGACCGCACCTTCGCCGTCACCTACGGCCTGCTGGCCGCGGCGATCGTCATCGGCCTGTTCGGCCTCTCGTCGTCGATCGGCGCGCTGGTGCTCGCGCGACGGCGCGAGTTCGGCATGCTGCGGCATCTGGGCATGACGCGGCGCCAGGTGGCGGCGATGCTCGCCACCGAAGGCTTCGTCGTCAGCAGCATCGGGCTCGCCGTCGGGCTGCTGCTAGGATTTCTGATGAGCCTCATCCTCATCCACGTCGTGAACCGGCAATCGTTTCACTGGGGCATGGCGGTGCACGTGCCGTGGCTTTCGCTGGCCACGCTCGCGCTGGCGCTGCTGCTGCTCGCGATCGCCACCACGGTGGTCAGCGCTCGGCAGGCGATGGGCCGCGACGTGATCCGCGCCGTGAAGGACGACTGGTGATCCGCGACAGGCACGCGCGCCGCGGTCGTCCGGACGGCGGCGCGCGATGAATCGCCGCCGCTTCCTCGCCGCGTCGCTCGTGCTTGCCGCGCCCGCCGCGCGCGGCGATGTCGCCTATCCGGACGTCGCGCCGGGCGCGCCGCTCGAGTTTCCGCGCGACCACGGCAGCCATCCGCTTTTCCGGACGGAGTGGTGGTACATCACGGGGTGGGTTCGCGGCGACGACGGGCAGGAGGTCGGCGTCCAGGTCACGTTCTTCCGCACGCGACCCGGCGTGGCGGAAGCGGGCCGCAGCCAGTTCACGCCGCGGCAACTGCTATTCGCGCATGCGGCGATCGCCGATCCGCGTCTCGGCCGCCTGCGCCACGACCAGCGCGCAGCACGCGCCGGTTTCGGATTGGCCGAAGCCTCGGAGCGCACGACCGACGTGCAGGTCGGCGACTGGTCGCTGCGACTCGCCGGCGACACGTACACGGCGTCGGTGGTGGCGCGGGAGTTCGCGCTGGAGCTCACGTTCACCGCGCGCACGCCGCTGTTACTGCAAGGCAACCGCGGCGTGAGCCGCAAGGGGCCGCGCGCGACGCAGGCGAGCTTCTACTACAGTCGGCCGCAACTCGCGGTCGCCGGCTCGCTGATGGTGGGCGAGCGGACGCAGGCGGTGCGCGGCATGGCCTGGCTCGACCACGAATGGTCGAGCGCCTATCTCGCGCCGGAAGCACAAGGTTGGGACTGGGTGGGGATCAACTTCGACGACGGCGGCGCGCTGATGGCGTTTCGCATCCGCGGCAAGGACGGCACCGTCTACTGGACCGGCGGCACATTGCGCGATGCGGCCGGCAACGCGCGCACGCTGGCGCCGGATGAAGTCGCCTTTACGTCGCGCCGGCAGTGGCGTTCGCCGCGCACCGGCATCCGCTATCCGGTCGCGCTTGGCCTTGCGGCCGGAGGACTCGCGCTCGAACTCGAGCCACTGCTGGACGACCAGGAGCTGGACTCGCGGGCGAGTGTGGGCACCGTCTACTGGGAAGGCGCGGTGCGCGCGCTCACCGGTAACCGCGCCGTCGGGCGCGGCTACCTAGAACTCACCGGCTATGGCGCGCCGCTGAAGATCTAGCGGCCTCGTAGAGCGTCAGAAGTACGGACGCCGATCGAGCTCGTGGATGCGATTCTCCAGGTCGAAAATGTCTTGCGCTTGGCCGAGGTAGGCCTCACGCTCTTTCATGTTCTGGCGATAGAACCAGTTATCCATTGCATCGAGAACACGCGTCATCAGGTTCTCGCGCGGCGGGTTCATCGGGACTGCGCGGGCGGGCGCGGTCGACGCCAACGCATCGTAGAACGTCGTATGCGCGAGCTTGATGCACGCGCCGACCAGGCTGTGGTCGGG
>JBDTNR010000283.1:0-5035 GCA_039933655.1 Betaproteobacteria bacterium
GCTCGAGCGTACGCGCATAGCGAACGAAGGCGCGCTCGACCCCGGCGCGCCAGTCGAACGCGCGCCATTGCTCGAGACTGAGCGCAACGAAGATGGCGACGAAGCTCATGGCATGGCGCGCCGCCCTTAGCGCAGGAATTCCTTGTTGATCTCGCGGAAAAGCGGCGTCCCGGCCTCGCGCAGCCATTCGAACACCACCATTTCTCGCGTCACGATGCGCACGCCTTCGTCACGCATGCGGGCCAGCGCGACATCGCGGTCGAGCGCACGTCGCGAGGCGGTCGCATCGGCGACGACGAACACTTCCTTGCCCTCCGCCAGCAACCCGAGCGCCGACTGCAGCACGCAGACGTGCGTTTCGGCGCCGAGCAGCACTATCTGCGCGCGCTCGCTGCCCGGCAACCCGGACAGGCAGCGCGCCGCGACGCACGAAAAGTGGTTCTTGGCGGCAATTGCTGTCGCGGGAAGCAGCTCGCGTACCGCGGGTACGAGCGGCCCCAGCCCCTGCGGATACTGCTCCACTGCCGCGACCGGCACACCGAGCTTCTGCGCGGCGCGAATGAGCCACGTCGCGCTGAAGATCACGGCGTCATGGTCGGCCACGGCCGGCACCATCCGCGTCTGCAGATCGACGACGAGAAGCGTCGAACGCGCGGCGTCGATCAACATGACGGTGCCCACGCGGCAAGCAATGCGTTCACGATGGCGAACGCGAAGGGCGCGGCGCACGACACCTGATCCGCGTCCGCCGGGATGAGTTTGCCGTGACGCTGCGCTTTCCGTGCATTTCGTGGCTCAAGATCGTCGGCGCCGTGTCGATCAGCTCTTGAGCTCGAGGCGATCGCGATACTGCTCGAGCGCTTCCGGATTGGCGAGCGCCTCGAGATTGTGGACGTCGCGTCCGTGCACGACGTTGCGCACGGCGAGCTCGACGATCTTGCCACTCTTCGTCCGCGGAATGTCGGAGACCTGGACCACCTTCGCGGGCACGTGGCGGGGAGTCGTGTGCGCGCGGATGTGCGCCTTGGTGCGCTCGGTCAGCACGTCGTCGAGTGCCAGGCCATCCTGCAGTTTCACGAACAGCACCACCCGCACGTCGCCCACTTCGCCCGGCGGCCAGTCCTGTCCGATGACGATGCTCTCGACGATTTCCGGCATCTGCTCGACCTGCCGGTAGATCTCCGCGGTGCCGATGCGCACGCCGCCGGGATTCAGCGTGGCGTCGGAGCGACCGTAGATGACGAGCCCGTCATGCTCGGTCAGCTCGACCCAGTCACCATGACACCAGATGTTCGGAAAGCGCTCGAAATAGGTGGCGCGATATTTCGCACCGCCCGGATCGTTCCAGAACCGGACCGGCATCGACGGAAAAGGCGACTTGCAGACAAGTTCGCCTTTTTCCCCCGCAACCGGGTGTCCCTGCTCGTCGTAGACGTCGACATCCATGCCCAGGCCGCGACACTGCAACTCGCCGCGCCACACCGGCAGCGTCGGCGCGCCCAGCGCGAAACAGGACACGATGTCGGTGCCTCCCGAGATCGACGCGAGATGCACGTCGTCCTTCACGCACTGGTAGACGTAGTCGAAGCTCTCCGGGGCCAGCGGGCTGCCGGTGGAGAAGATCGAGCGGATGGAGTCGAGGCTCCAGTCCTTGCGCGGCACCAGCGCGATCTTCTTCTGCGCGTCGATGTATTTCGCCGACGTCCCGAAATGCGTCATCTTCTCCTTGTCCGCGAACTCCCACAGGATGCGCCCGCGGTCGATGAACGGCGAACCGTCGTACAGCAACAGCGTGGAGCGCGTGGCCAGCCCTGTGACCAGCCAGTTCCACATCATCCAGCCGCAGGTCGTGAAATAGAAAAGCCGATCCTTGGCCTTGACGTCGCCGTGCAGCAGATGCTCCTTCAGATGCTGGAGCAGCGTGCCGCCGGCGCCGTGCACGATGCACTTGGGCACACCCGTCGTCCCGGACGAATAGAGGATGTACAGCGGATGGTCGAATGGCAGGAGCGGATAGTCGAGCGGTCCCGCGAGGAATGGCGCGAGCCACACGTCCCACGGCAACGCGTTGCGAACGCCCGCGAGATCATCCGACGCACCGGAGGTCTGCTGCAGGTAGGGGTACACGACGACGCGCTCGATCGACGGCAGCTTGGCGACGATCGCGCTCACCTTGTCGAGGATCGATACGGCCTTGCCGTTGTACCAATACCCATCGACGGTGAAGAGGACGCGCGGCTCGATCTGGCCGAAGCGGTCGAGCACGCCCTGCACGCCGAAATCGGGCGAACACGACGACCAGATGGCGCCACGCGATGTCGCGCCGAGCATCGCGATGACCGTCTCCGGAAGGTTGGGCATGTATGCCGCGACGCGGTCGCCGGCGACGATGCCCTGCGCGTCGAGCGCGGCCGCCACGCGCGACGTCAGCGCGTGCAGCTCCGCGTGCGACACCGAGCGGCACACCTTGTCCTCGCCCCAGAACACCAGCGAATCGCCGTCGTCGTCGGCGGCTCGCCGCTCGAGCAGATTCTGCGCGAAGTTGAGCCTGGCGTCCGGAAACCAGCGCGCACCGGGCATGCGGTCGGCATCGAGCAGCACGCGATCGCCGGACTCGCCCAGCACGCCGCCATACGTCCACATCTCGCGCCAGAAATCCCACTTGTGGTCGATCGACCACTGCCACAGCTTGCCATAGGTGTCGACGTCGACGCCGTACCGCGCCGCTATCACGGCGGCGAACGACGTGAGGTTCGCCTGTGCGACGCGTTCCGCCGAAGGTTCCCAGAGTTTGCTGTTCGTCGTCATCGATCAGGCTGCTTGCCGCAATTGCGCGACGATCCGTTCGGGCAACGGCGTCGGCCGTCCGCTCGCGAGATCGATCCAGACCATCTTGGCGGCGCCGTCGGCGTAGGTCTTTGCGTCCGCGAGAATCTCATAGTGGCTTGCCACGCTCGACCGGCCCGGGCGGGACAGGTACATGCGCACCTCGACGTCGCCCGGATAGACGAGCGGCAACAGGAAGTTGCAGCTCGCGTTGACGATCACCGGTCCCTGCCCCGCG
Organism: Betaproteobacteria bacterium; assembly: GCA_039933655.1. Taxonomy (GTDB): domain Bacteria; phylum Pseudomonadota; class Gammaproteobacteria; order Burkholderiales; family Casimicrobiaceae; genus VBCG01. Next base: position 3,065 of record JBDTNR010000283.1, read on the forward strand.
CCGTAGCCGCCGCCGGCGGCCTGCGCGAACAGCCATTCGATGCGCGCCTGTTCCATGTAGCGGAAATACACGGTGTTGTTGATATGGCCGAGCGCGTCCATGTCGCCCCAGCGCATGGGCTGGAGCGACGTGTGCACGAGGAGACGGGATGGCTTCATCTCAAGTCCTGGGCAATTGCGGCGAAGCCTCGCGCGCCGCCGTGTGCGCCTGCGGAGTTGCGAAGTGGAGGGCCGGCCCGCAATCGATCGCCGCCGCACCAGCGATGTGCATTGAAACTCGATACGCAATCACGCGGCAATTATAATGGGTGGTTGCCGCACCGGCATGCCACCCACCGGAACAAGAGGTATCGAATGACCCGCGAAGCCATGGAATACGACGTCGTGATTGTCGGCGGGGGCCCGTCGGGCCTCGCGGCCGCGATCCGGCTGAAACAGCTCGCGGCCGAGCATAACAGCGAGGTGTCCGTCTGCATCCTCGAAAAGGGATCGGAGGTCGGTGCGCACATCCTTTCCGGCGCAGTCATCGACCCCAAGGCCCTGAACGAACTGCTGCCGGACTGGCCGGCCAGGGGCGCGCCGATCACCACGGCGGTCACCAAAGACCGTTTCCTGCTGCTCACTGCGGAAAAAGCGTACCGCGCGCCTGCCTGGACTTTGCCGCCGCTGATGAACAACCATGGCAATTTCATCGTGAGCCTCGGCAATGTCTGCCGCTGGCTCGCGCAGCAGGCCGAAGCGCTGGGTGTGGAGGTCTACCCGGGGTTTCCGGCCGCCGAGATTCTCTACACCGACAGCGGTGCGGTTCGTGGGGTGGCGACCGGGGACATGGGTGTCGCCCGCGACGGCACGCACAAGGCCGACTACCAGCCGGGCATGGAGCTGCATGCCAAGTACACGCTGTTCGCCGAAGGGGCGCGTGGCTCGCTGTCGCAGGAGGTCATGAAAAAATTCAACCTGCGTGACGGCGTCGAGCCCCAGAAATACGGCATCGGCATCAAGGAACTGTGGCAGGTCGCGCCGGACAGGCACCAGAAGGGCCTCGTCGTCCATAGCCAGGGCTGGCCGCTCGCTTCCGATACGGGCGGGGGTTCGTTCCTGTATCACCTGGACGACAGTCTGGTCGCCGTCGGGTTCGTCGTGCACCTGAACTACGACAATCCGCACCTGTCGCCGTACGACGAGTTCCAGCGCTTCAAGACGCATCCGGCGATCCGGCCGACGTTCGACGGCGGCAAGCGGCTTGCCTATGGCGCGCGCGCGATCAACGAAGGCGGCCTGCAATCCGTGCCGAAGCTCATGTTTCCGGGTGGTGCGCTGATCGGCTGTGCGGCCGGGTTCGTGAACCTGCCGCGAATCAAGGGCAGCCACAACGCGATGAAGACCGGCATGCTGGCGGCGGAGTCGGCGTTCGCCGCGCTCTCTGCCGGCCGCGCGCACGACGAACTCGCCGACTACGGCGACGCCTGGAAGAAATCGTGGGTGTACGAGGACCTCTACAAGGTGCGCAACGTGAAGCCGGGCCTGAAATGGGGGATGTGGCTGGGTTCACTGCACGGCGGCGCGCACATGTGGCTCAACGATCTGGGGCTCTCCGCGCTCGCGCCGTGGACGCTGCGTCACGGCGGGCCCGATCATGAATCGCTGCGGCCGGCGGCCACGATGCCACGCATCGATTACCCGAAGTACGACGGCGTCGTCACGTTCGACAGGTTGTCGTCCGTGTTCCTGTCGAACACCAACCACGTGGAGGACCAACCCAGTCATCTGCAGTTGCGCGACCCGGCGATCCCCGTCGCCGTGAACCTTCGCCTGTACGATGGCCCGGAGGCGCGCTATTGCCCGGCCGGCGTCTACGAGTTCGTGGATGCCGAACCTGCCGCGCCTGGACAGGCGCCGGCACCGGACGCGAAACGATTGCAGATCAACGCCCAGAACTGCGTGCACTGCAAGACCTGCGACATCAAGGACC
>JBDTNR010000284.1:0-5033 GCA_039933655.1 Betaproteobacteria bacterium
AAGCGCTGACCCGCATGGGCGGCAACCTGTACATGATGGACGCGACGCGGATGCTGACGGCGGCGGCGGTCGACCTGAAGGAAAAGCCCGCCGTCTGCTCCGCGATCGCCAAGTACCACATCACCGAACGGGCGCGCCAGACGATCAACGACGGCATGGACGTCATCGGCGGCAAGGGCATCTGCATGGGCCCGTCGAATTTCCTGGGCGGCGCCTACATGCAGCACCCGGTGGCGATCACCGTCGAAGGCGCGAACATCCTGACGCGCAGCCTCATCATTTTCGGCCAGGGCGTGATCCGCTGCCACCCATTCATCCTGCGCGAGATCAACGCGACACGCGAAACCGATCGTGAGGCGGCGTCGATCGCGTTCGACGACGCGTTGTTCGGCCACCTGCGCTTCACGGTGTCCAATTTCGCCCGCACGCTCGTCACCGGCCTCACCGGCTCGCATTTCGTCCGCGTGCCGGCCGGTGTCGCGCCGGAGACGCGCCGCTACTACCAGCAGCTGACGCGCTTTTCGGCGGCGCTCGCGATGCTGGCGGACGTGTCGATGGGCACGCTGGGCGGCGCGCTGAAGCGCAAGGAAAAGCTGTCGGCTCGCCTGGGCGACATCCTGTCGCAGATGTACCTGTGTTCGGCGACGCTGAAGCGTTTCGAGGACGAAGGGCGGCAGGTGGCCGACGCGCCACTGATGCACTGGGCGATCTGGGACGCGATGTTCAAGGCGCAAAGCGCGCTCGAGGGCGTGATCTCCAATTTCCCGAACCGCGTGCTGTCGATACTGTTGCGCCGGATCGTGTTTCCGCTGGGTCGTCCGTATGTCGTGCCGTCGGACGCGCTCGGTCACGACGTCGCTCGGCTGTTGATCGCGCCGTCGGCGACGCGCGACCGGCTGACGTCCGTGATGTTCGTGGGCGACGGCGACGACGATCCGGTTGGCCTGATCGAGCGTGCACTCGCGGCCACCATCCTCGTCGAGCCGGTCGAGGCCAGGCTCAAGGCCGCGATGCGCGACGGCCGCCTCGACGGCCGCCTGGCGCCGGATGCCGGCGCCGAGGCGCTGGCCGAACGCGCCGTCGCTGCCGGCGTGATCGACCGCGAGGAAGCGCGTGTGCTGCTCACCCAACGGCAGCTGGTGGCACTTGTCATTCGTGTCGACGACTTCGATCGCGACCTGGGGGCGTCATTGCTCAAGCCCGCCATCGACGCGGTTGCGCCCCCAACGAAAACGCTGCGGCACCGCGCGGCGGCCTGAGGCGACGGGAACCAGGCAATGGCGATGAACGAACCTGTCTACATCATTGACGGCGCGCGCACGCCGTTTCTCAAGGCGCGCAACCGTCCGGGGCCCTTCGCGGCCTCCGACCTCGCGACTGATGCCGGACGCGCGCTGCTGCTGCGGCAGCCGTTCGCTCCGGCGGATTTCGACGAGGTGATCCTCGGTTGCGCGGCGCCGTCAGCCGACGAGGTGAACATCGGCCGCGTGGCCGCGCTGCGCATGGGCTGCGGCGTGAAGGTGCCCGCCTGGACGGTGATGCGCAATTGCGCATCGGGCATGCAGTCGATCGATTCGGCGGTGAACAACATTCGCGCCGGCCGCTCCGAACTCGTGCTCGCCGGCGGTGTCGATGCGCTGTCGCGCGCGCCGCTGCTCTTCTCCGATGCGATGGTGAAGTGGCTGTCGCAGTGGTACGCGGCCAAGACCGCGGGGCAACGGGCCGCACTCCTCGTCAAGTTCCGGCCCGGTCACTTGGCGCCGGTGATCGCGCTGATGAAGGGCCTGACCGATCCCATCTGCGGATTGCTGATGGGCCAGACGGCGGAAAACCTCGCGTACCGGTTCGGCATCACGCGGGAGGAGATGGACGCGTACTCGGCGCGCAGCCACGCGCGGGTGCTGGCCGCGCAGCAGGCGGGCCACTACGCGAACGAAGTGGTGCCGCTGTTCGACCGCAACGGCACGCTGTACGCCGCCGACGACGGCGTGCGCGAGGATTCGACGGTGCAAAACCTGGCCAAGCTGCGGCCGTTCTTCGACAAGAAATACGGCAATGTGACGGCGGGCAACAGCTCGCAGGTGACCGATGGCGGCGCGTGGGTGGTCGTTGCGTCGCAACGCGCAGTCGACCGGCACCAGCTGGCGCCGATCGGCCGTATCGTGGACTCGCAATGGGCGGGCCTCGATCCGGCACAGATGGGGCTGGGGCCGGTCTACGCGGCAACGCCGATCCTGAAGCGCCACGGCCTCGGCCTGAACGATGTCGATGCGTGGGAGTTAAACGAGGCGTTCGCAGCGCAAGTCATCGCATGCGAGCGCGCATGGGCCGACGACGAGTTTTGCCGCACGGAGCTCGGCTTGCCAGGCGCGCTGGGGACGATCGACCAGGCCAGGCTCAACGCCGACGGCGGCGCGATAGCGCTCGGCCATCCGGTCGGCGCCTCCGGTACCCGCATCGTGCTGCACGTGCTGAACACGTTGCGGAGAACGGGCGGCAAGCGCGGCATGGCGGCGATCTGCATCGGCGGCGGCTTGGGCGGCGCGATGCTGATCGAGCGCGTGTGAACGCCACCAGCCCCGCTTCGCGCATGCGCGCCGACGCGGTCCGGCGCTGATGCCGGCGACACGCCCTTCAATCACGCTGACCAGCGCTTTAGGAGTCTCGATGCAACACTGGACCATTGCCCGCGAGGCCGACGGGATCGCCACGCTGACGTTCGACAAGGCGGGCGCGACGGCCAACACGCTGTCGTCGGCCGTGCTCGCCGAGTTGAACGAGGCACTCGACGTGCTCGACCGCGAGCCGCCCAAGGGATTGATCATTCGCTCGGGCAAGGCGAACGGCTTCATCGCCGGCGCCGACGTCGACGAGTTTGGCGACGTCAAGGACGAGGCGGGCGCGATCGCCATCGTCAAGCGCGGCTGGGATACGTTCGAGCGGCTCGCCCACGTCAAGTATCCGACGCTGGCATTGGTCCGCGGATTCTGCCTCGGCGGCGGGCTGGAGCTGGCGCTGGCCTGCCGGTACCGGGTGGTCGTCGACGAGCCGGGCACGCGACTCGGACTGCCCGAGGTGATGCTGGGCATCGTGCCCGGCTGGGGCGGCATCAAGCGCCTGCCGCGACTGACCGGCGCGCCGGCGGCACTGGACCTGCTGCTGACCGGGAAGACGATCGATGCGCGGCGCGCCAAAAAACTGGGTATCGCCGACGAATGCGTGCCGGTCCGCATCATGGAGAACACGGCGCGCGGCGTGCTGCAGGCGCTGCCGCCGCCGCGCAAGCTCGGCCTGCCACTGTCGCTGACGCTCAACCCGATCGCGCGGCGATACATTGCGGCGCAGGCGGAAAAGCAGGTGGCCAAGCGCGCGCGCCGCGACCACTACCCCGCCCCGTACGCGATCCTCGAACTGTGGGTTCGCTACGACGGCAACGCCATCAGTGCGCCGCCGTCCGATCCCGCGTCGATTCCGTCGTTGCTCAAGACGCCGACCGCGTCCAACCTGATCCGCGTGTTCCGGTTGCAGGAGCGGCTGAAATCGCTGGGCAAGGACGGCGAGTTCAAGGCCGCGCATGTGCACGTGGTGGGTGCGGGCACGATGGGTGGCGACATCGCCGCGTGGTGCGCGCTGCGCGGGCTGACGGTGACGCTGCAGGACCAGAGCGCGCAGCGCCTGGGGCCGGCGATGCAGCGCGCCGCGAAGCTCTTCGCCAACCGGCTGCGCGATCCGCGTCGCGTGCGTGACGCGACGGACCGCCTGATACCGGACGTGGCTGGCGACGGCGCGGCGCGCGCCGACGTGATCATCGAGGCGATCTTCGAAAACGTCGACGCCAAGCGGACGCTGTTCGCCGCACTCGAGAAGAAGGCCAAGCCCGCCGCCATCCTGGCCAGCAACACGTCGAGCATTCCGCTCGAGGACATCGCCAGCGCGCTCGTCGATCCGACGCGCCTCATCGGTCTGCACTTTTTCAATCCGGTCGCGCGGATGATGCTGGTCGAGATAGTCGTCGGCCGGCAGACGCGCGAAGCGCTGGTGCCGCAGGCGGCAGCGTTCGTCCGCCAGATCGACAAGCTGCCGCTGCCGGTCAGGAGCGCGCCGGGGTTCCTCGTCAACCGCGTGCTGGCGCCGTACCTGATGGCCGCGATGCACGCGGTCGACGAGGGAATCGCGGCGGAGACGGTCGACGAGGCCGCGCTCGCGTTCGGGATGCCGATGGGGCCGATCGAACTGGCCGATACCGTCGGCCTCGACATCTGTGTCGAGGTAGGCAAGATCCTGGGCAGCGACGCAGTGCCGCCCAAACGGCTGATGGAGCTGGTTGCCGCCGGCCATCTGGGACGCAAGACCGATCGCGGCTTCTATGCATGGGTCGACGGCAAGCCGCAGAAGAACGCGGCCGGCGCCGTTCCCGCAGGCCTCGCCGAACGCCTCGTCGGACCGTTCGTCGCCGCGGCGAAATCAGCGCTCGCCGAACACATCGTGGCCGATGCCGACCTCGTGGATGCCGGGGCGATCTTCGGCACCGGCTTCGCGCCATTCCGCGGCGGCCCGCTGCATTACGCGGGAGTCGGGTAGACCGGACTCCGGCGGTCGACCGGGAACGCGGCAACTGGTGTACGATTTTCCCCTGGATGCGCCGTCCCACGCATGGACGCGCACCGCCTGCCTGAATTTCCCGTTCGAATGCCTGTCGGCCTGCCGCCGGGCGAATCGCGGCCTTTGAAAGGTCGCGGCATGGAGGAGCGTCGTGGAAAAAATCTGGCTGAAGAGCTATCCCAAGGGCATCCCGGCGGAAATCGACATCAACGAGTATGCGTCGGTACGCGAGATTTTCGAGGAAAGCGCCGGCAAGTATGGCGCGCGTCCCGCGTTCACCTGCATGGGCAAGTCGATTTCCTTTGCGGAGCTCGACACGCTGTCGACGACGTTCGGCGCGTGGCTGCAGGGGATCGGATGCAAGAAAGGCACGCGCGTCGCGCTGATGATGCCCAACATCCTCCAGTATCCGGTGTGCCTGTTCGGCGCGC
>JBDTNR010000285.1:0-5029 GCA_039933655.1 Betaproteobacteria bacterium
GTGGCGACGATGCTCGTGGCCGGCGTGGCGATTCCGCTGTCGGAGCTGGCGCTCAAGTTCGGCCCCGCCGAATATTTTTCGCTGATGGTGCTGGGCCTGATCGGCGCCGTGGTGCTGGCGAGCGGGTCGCTGGTGAAGGCGATCGCAATGATCATCACCGGCCTGCTGCTCGGCATCGTCGGCACCGACGTCAACTCCGGCGCACAGCGTTTCGTGTTCGGCATTCCTGAACTGTCCGACGGCATCGGCGTGGTTGGTGTCGCGATGGGCCTTTTCGGCTTCGCCGAAATCATCACCAACCTCGAGTCCACGGAAAAGCGGGAACTCGTGACGAACAAGGTGAGCGGCCTCTGGTTAACGAAGGAGCAGTTCCGGGCCGCATGGCCGGCGGTACTTCGCGGCACCGGCCTGGGTTCCATCCTCGGCATCCTCCCTGGAGGTGGGGCAATGCTGTCTTCCTTCGCTTCTTACACGATCGAGAAGAAAATCGCCAAGGATCCGTCGCAGTTCGGCCGTGGCGCGATCCAGGGCGTGGCCGGGCCGGAGTCGGCCAACAACGCGGGGGCGCAGACGTCGTTCATCCCGCTGCTGACGCTGGGCATTCCCGAGAACGCCGTGATGGCGATGATGGTCGGCGCGATGACTATCCACAACATCCAGCCGGGGCCCCAGGTGATGACGTCGAACCCGAGCCTGTTCTGGGGGCTGATCGCGTCGATGTGGGTCGGCAACCTGATGCTGGTCGTGCTCAACCTGCCGATGATCGGCATGTGGATCAAGCTGCTGAAGGTGCCGTACCGGATGCTGTACCCGGCGATCCTGCTGTTCTGCGCGATCGGCGTCTACACGGTCAACAACACCGACGTCGACGTCATCATGACCGCGCTGTTCGGGTTCGTCGGCGTGCTGTTCATGAAGCTCGGCTGCGAGCCCGCTCCGCTGCTGCTCGGTTTCGTGCTCGGGCCGATGATGGAAGAAAACCTGCGGCGCGCGATGCTCCTGTCGCGCGGCGATCCGACCGTATTCCTCACCCGCCCAATTTCGGCCGGCATGCTGATCGCGGCGGTGCTGCTCATCCTGGTGATCGCGCTGCCGAACATCCGCCGGAAGCGCGAAGAGGCCTTCACCGAGGAATAGCGCTGCGCGAACAACAGAAAAAGATCGCGGGCGCCAACGCGTGACGTCGGTCCTCGCGGAGGGAAGGCACCGCCCGCGGGAAGACACTTCGCGCCGGGCGACTGCTGCATCGTCGCAGCGGCACGCCGCCTCGGGTTCGCGTCGGAACTCAAGTCGGCGTGACGATCGCGTCGTTGCGTGCTAGCGACCGCGGCTTTGCTTGTGCGTGAATCCGGAGGGCTTGCCGCTGCGCGGGCCCGACGGCTTGCCGTAGGCCGGCCGGCGCGCCGGCGCTGCGCTGGTCGGACGCGCGCGCGGCTCGAGACCCGGGATCACGTGCGCCGGAATGGCCGCGCCAGTGAACCGCTCGATGGTGCGAATGGTGCCGCGTTCGGCGTGGTTGGCGAACGAGACGGCGACACCCGACGCCCCCGCGCGGCCGGTGCGGCCGATGCGGTGCACGTAGTCTTCCGCCTGCCGCGGCAGGTCGAAGTTGATGACGTGCGTGAGGCCGGGAACGTCGATGCCGCGCGCGGCGACGTCGGTCGCGACGAGCGTGCGGACACCGCCGCGACGCAGGTCGGTCAGCGTGCGGTTGCGCTCGCGCTGGTTCATGTCGCCGTGCAACGCAGCGGCAGCGTGGCCTTCGCCCTGCAGCTTGATCGCCAGCGCCTCGGCGTCGCGCTTGGTGGAAATGAACACGATGCTCTGCCGCATGTCGACGTCGGCCAGCAGGTGATCGAGCAGCTTGTACTTGTGCGAGCGGTCATCGGCGAAATGTACACGCTGCTCGATGGCGATCGGAGCGCCGCCTTCAGCCCGCACGTCGACGCGCACCGGATCCTTCGTCAAGCGGCTGGCGAGGCGACCGATGGCACCGTCGAACGTCGCGGAGAACAGCACCGTCTGGCGGGTGGCGGGCGTCAGCGCGCAAATGCGTTCGACGTCGTCGATGAAGCCCATGTCGAGCATGCGATCGGCTTCGTCGAGGACGAGCACTTCGAGCTGCGACAGGTCGACGCGGCCGCGCTCGATGTGGTCGAGCAGCCGGCCGGGGGTGGCCACCAGGAAATCGGCGCCACGCTGCAACTGGCGGTTCTGCACCGGGTACGGCGCACCGCCATACAGGCAGACGCTGCACACGCGCAACTGCTGGCCGTAGCGAACCACCTGTTCGGCGACCTGCTGCGCGAGTTCGCGCGTCGGCGCGAGCACCAGCACGCGCGGCGCGCTGGCCATCCGGTGCTTGGGCGCCATCGCGGGCTTCGACGCCAGCCGGTGCAGCGCCGGCAGCACGAAGGCCGCCGTCTTGCCGGTGCCGGTCTGCGCCGAGCCGATGACATCGCGGCCGGCGAGCAGCGCCGGGATGGTTTGCTCCTGGATGGGGGTAGGTTCCTCGTAGCCGCAGGCCTTGAGTGCTTCGAGAAGCTGCGGTACGAGGTTCAGTTCGGCAAAACGCATGGTCGATTCCGATCGTGACATCGCCGGGCGTTACCGCCCGGACAGAAAAAATGTCGCGCAAGCAACGAGCGGACGCGGCAAGGCCAACGCCCTGGACCGCGCCGCAAGGACGCTTACAGACCAACCGCAATGAGGGCGGCCGGTCGCGACGAGTGTGCAAACCATCGTCGCTAACCGGAACCGGCCGGCCGGGCGCGAAACGCGCGCGGGGCAGAGACTCGGGCGAGGAAGACGCGCCCGGAAGATTAGAAACCGATGATGCGGTTGCCCGACAAACGACTAACCGACTGCGGCGGGGCAACCTGCCTGGTGACGCGAGAATTCGCCGCAGTCAAGGATTATACGCCATTTTCCGTTTTTGTGCTGCATAGCAGCAACCACGCGCCCGAGTACCTGCAACGGTTCCTCGTCATCGTCGTCATCGTCGTCGTCATCCTCGCCGTCGAAATCCTCGTCCGGATCGCCGATCGGCGTCTCGTCGTCGTCGCCCGGCCCCCGGCCGAGCAACGGGCGACGCGACTTTCCGGCGAGGACTTCGTCCACCGGCAGCCCGTCAGAGCGGCGGAATCCGCAGCACCTGGCCGGGATAGATCTTGTCGGGATGCGTGAGCATCGGCTTGTTGGCCTCGAAAATCACCATGTACTTGTTGGCGTCGCCGTAGCTGGACTTGGAGATCTTCGACAGCGTATCGCCTGACACGACCGTGTAGTACTTCGCCTCGGGCGCGCTCTGGTCGACCGTCATCATGTTCTTGACGGCGACGACGCCGGCCACGTTGCCGCAGCACAGCGCGATCTTTTCCTTCGTCGCCTGGTCGGGCGCGACGCCGAACACGGACACGGTAGACGTCGCACCGTCGAACGTGACCGTGAGTGCGGTCGCCGACAGGTTCTGCGCCTTGATGTAGTCGAGGATAGCGTCACCGGCGGCGGCGTTCGCCGCGGCGACCTTCGCCTCGTTGGCGGGATCGGTCTTTACTTCGGCCATCGCGGCCTGTGCCTGGCCACGTCCGAACAGCTTTTCGCCGGCGTCCTTGATGAAGCTGATGAGTGACATGTTGTGCTCCTAGCGTTTTGCCGTTGTGCCGGAGCCGCAATGCACGACTCCTACATGGGAGCTTACACCCGTACACGGGCCCCCCAGGGTTACTGACACCGCGCCATATGGGGTACGCTATGCAGTCGGGCGCCGCCCGCGCAAGGGGTTGCTGGTGAAGATCTTCGTATGTCTCGCGTTGCTGCTGCTGCTGGCGGGCTGCATCCCCATCGGTGCCCGCGTCTCCAACATGTACGCCCAGGCGCCCGCCGCCGCGCACGGCAGCTAGCTTCCGCCACTGCCGGTCCGGCGACCGCCCGCGCGGCGCCCGCACGCAAGGAGAGCACGGATGAGATTCATTCTGTTCGTTCTGGCGCTCGCGGGATGCACGAGCGCGGCCTCCGCCGCGGAACCTGCCGCTTCCGCCGACGGCTCGTTCACGAGCCAGACGATGACGATGCCCGTCAGCACCGCGATGGCGTTCCGCGGAAAATCCGTCCTCGACAAGACCGACGTCATCGTCGTCGCCGTCACCAATGGCGACCTGCGCGTCGGCTGGTTCGCCAACTTCCACGACCGGCGCCGGGCGATCCAGCGGCGGCTGATCGACAGCGAGACGGTCGTCGTCTATTTCGAGTTCAAGCCCGACGGCGCCTATCGCGGACTCTCCTACTATTTCAAGCGTGGCAACGGCTGCGGCTATTGCGGCGGCGGCGTGGCGTCGACGATTAAACTCAGCGGCGGCCGGCTCGTGGGCTCGCTGAAAGCGAAGGACGAGCAGCGCAATTTCGACGTGACGCTGAACGTCCCGATCACGCCGGACGATCACGGGGCCCCGTTGCCGGCCGATGGCGGCGCGCCCGGCAAGGCATACATGGGCTACCACGAGGCGCTGGTCAAGCGCGACGCCAAGGCACTGCGGCCGTTCCTGTCGAACGAGGCGCGCGGCTACCTGGACGCGGCGCAGAAAAAAGGCCGGACCGACTCCGAGTTGAAGTCCCTGGCCAAGGACCATCCGGACCAGGCGCTGCGGATCACGCAGGGATTCAGCAAGGGCAACCAGGCCGTCCTGCTGGTCGCCGGCGAGTCGAGTTCGGTCAAGGTGTCCGGCGAAGTCGTACTCGTCAACGAAGGCGGCAGCTGGCGTGTCGACGACGAGCTGACCGACGTCGTCCTGCAGTAAGTGTGCCCCACGGGGACGGCGGGCGGCGGCGTGCCGTGATTGGACGGACAGCGCGCCGCTGATCCAGACCGTCGGTGCCGCCACCGGCACGGCGGGCCTCGCTCGTGAACTCGACGTGGATCACCCGCGCGACCGTCCGCCGCTTCCGCGTCTGGCGCGTTCCTGCTACGGCTAACCATCTATATGGACTTCCCCGTTTGCACAACGCGAAGCTGACTGGGCGATAACGTAGG
>JBDTNR010000286.1:0-5001 GCA_039933655.1 Betaproteobacteria bacterium
TCCGGCGGCGCGGTGATGTGATGCGCGTCGGCGCTCATGCCGTACCCCGCGAGTTCGCAGTAGATGCGCGCGCCGCGGGCCTTCGCGTGCTCCAGTTCCTCGAGGACGAGCACGCCGGCGCCCTCGCCCAGCACGAAGCCGTCGCGGCCGATATCCCACGGCCGGCTGGCGGTGGCCGGGTCCGCATTGCGCGTGGACAGCGCGCGCGACGCGCAGAAGCCGCCGATGCCCAACGGGGATACCGTCGACTCCGAACCGCCGGCCACCATGATGTCGGCATCGCCGTATTCGATGAGCCGCGCGGCCTCACCCATGCTGTGGTTGGCGGTCGAGCACGCGCTGACGGTGCCCAGGTTCGGGCCCTTGTAGCCGTAATGGATCGACACGAGGCCGGCGATCATGTTGATGATCGAGCCGGGCACGAAGAACGGCGAGATCTTGCGCAGGCCGCCCTGCACGAAATGCGCGTGCGTTTCCTCGATCATCGGCAGCCCGCCGATCCCCGAGCCGATGCAGACACCGACGCGTTCGCGGTCGCCCGCGTAGCCTTCGAGGCCCGCGTCCTTCACGGCTTCCATCGTGGCGACCAGGCCGTAATGGATGAACGTGTCGTAGCGGCGAGCTTCCTTGCCCGACAGGTATTGCGTGACGTCGAACCCCTTCACTTCGCCGGCGATCTGCGACGGGAAGGTCGACACGTCGAAACGCGTGATCTTCGCGATGCCGGAGCGGCCCGCGAGGATGTTGGTCCAGGAATCCGCCACCCCGATGCCGACGGGGGAGATGATGCCAAGACCGGTGATGACGACGCGACGGCGGGACATGCGGCGGTTGGGCGGACTTCACCTGGGTGACGAAGATGCTAGACGGATGGATCCGGCGTATCGGCCGTCCCGCTCATCGGCCCAAGCAAGCGGCCACCCGGCGACGGTGAACGCACGCCGGAGAATCCCCGCTCAACAACTTGCCATGAGCGGGGACAACGGGACAAGTGGCAACGGCCGTAAGCCGCCGCGTGCGGATTACTTCTTGAGATGCGCGCCGACGTAGTCGATGGCCTGCTGGACGGTGGTGATCTTTTCGGCTTCCTCGTCCGGGATCTCCGTCTCGAATTCCTCCTCGAGCGCCATCACGAGTTCGACGGTGTCGAGCGAATCCGCGCCGAGATCGTCGACGAACGACGACTCGCTCTTGATTTCTGCCTCGTTGACGCCCAGTTGCTCGGCGACGATCTTTTTGACGCGTTGTTCAACGTTATCCATTGCGCTCCTCCCCATTGCCGGGGCCCCTAGAATCAAACCCGCGAATTCTACCAGATCGCCCGTCGTGCCGCCCGTCCCGGTGACGGTCCGCAGTTAATCCGGAAATCGTCGGGCTCCGCCCGCGATTTCCGCCTGACCAGCTTGTCGGCATCCCCGACGCAAAGTGATTTTTCCAAGGGTGGGCGGCGGTCAGGCTCGCCCACCCTTGTAACTTATCTACAAGTTCACGTCATGTACATGCCGCCGTTGACGTGCAGCGTCGCTCCCGTCACGTAGCCCGCCCCCGGGCTCGCCAGGTACGCGACCGCGTGCGCAATGTCCTCGGGAGTGCCCAGCCGGCCGAGCGGGATGCGTGACAGCATCGTCTCGCGCGCGGCGTCCGGCAGGTTCTTCGTCATGTCGGTGTCGATGAAGCCCGGCGCCACGCAGTTCACCGTGATGTTGCGGCTGCCCACTTCGGCGGCGAGCGATTTCGTGAATCCGAGCAGTGCGGCCTTGGCCGCCGCGTAGTTGGCCTGTCCGGGGTTGCCGCTCGACCCCACGACGCTGCCGATCTGGATGATGCGCCCACGCCGTGCCTTCATCATGCCACGCAGCACCGCCTTGGCGAGCCGGAACACGGGTTTCACGTTGGTCGCCATGATGGCGTCCCATTCGTCGTCCTTCATCCGCAGCAGCAGGTTGTCGCGGGTGATGCCGGCATTGTTGACGAGAATGCCGATCGCGCCGTACTTCCCGTCAATGGCGGCCAGCACCGCGTCGGTCGCGGCCGCGTCGGTCACGTCGAGCGTCATGCCGGTACCCGCATTGCCCGCGTCGGCGAGCAGCGCGGCGATCTTCGCCGCGCCTGCGTCCGTCGTCGCCGTGCCGATCACGGTGGCACCGTCGGCCGCCAGGCGCAGCGCAATGGCGAGTCCAATGCCGCGCGTCGCGCCGGTGACGAGCGCCGTCTGTCCGGCGAGGATTCCCTGGCTCATGGCGTGGCTCCGCAATCCTGGTTACTGCGGCCGAAGTTCGGCGAGGGCGGCCGTGATGGCGTCGCTGTCGGTGAGGGCGTACGCAGGCACGCCTTCGGCGATGCGCCTGGTCAGGCCGGCGAGCACGCGGCCCGGCCCGCACTCGACGATGTGCGTGACGCCACGATCAGCCATCGCGCGGATGGTGGCCGTCCAATGCACGGGATTGGAAGCCTGGCGGGCGAGCGCCTCGCGAATGGCGTCGTGCTGCAGGTGCTCCGCCACGTCGACGTTGTGGATCACGGGAATCTTCGGCGAGTGGATTTCGATCTGCGCGAGCCGCACCGCGAGCTTGTCGGCGGCCGGCCGCAGCAGCGTGCTGTGGAACGGCGCCGAGACCGGCAGCAGCACCCCGCGCTTCGCGCCCTTCTGCTTGGCGAGACCGATTGCGCGTTCGACCGCCGCGCGATGCCCGGCGATCACCGTCTGGCCGGGCGCGTTGAAGTTCACGGCCTCGACGATCTGTCCCTGCTCCGCCTCGGCACACGCCGATACGATGGCGCCGTCGTCGGCGCCCATGATCGCCGCCATGGCGCCCTCGCCAGCGGGCACGGCGTCCTGCATCGCCTGCGCGCGGAAACGCACCAGCGGAACGGCATCGCGGAACGAAAGCGCACCGGCCGCGACGAGCGCCGTATATTCGCCCAGGCTGTGGCCCGCGAACACGACCGGCAGCGGCCCGCCGGCGGCCTGCCAGGCGCGCCAGACGGCCACGCCGGCCGCGAGCATCACCGGCTGCGTGTTCGTCGTCAGCGACAGCGCGTCCTGCGGTCCGTCGGTGACGAGCGCCCACAAGTCTTCGCCCAGCGCAGCGGACGCTTCGGCGAACGTCTCGCGCACGATCGGATGCGCGGCGAAGCCGCTCATCATGCCGACGGCTTGCGAACCTTGTCCGGGGAATACGAATGCGAGCTTCATGTCAATTCCGCAGGGCCGCCCCAGGGAATTGACCGCGCCCCCTCCGGGGACGGCGAGCGAAGCGGGCGTGGGGGCCGTTCATCCTACCATCTCAGCAAAACGGAACCCCATGTAAATCCGCCGCCGACGCCGAGCAGCATCACGTGATCGCCGGCCTTGATCCGGCCGTCGCGCACGGCAATGTCCAGCGCCATCGGAATCGACGCCGCCGACGTGTTGCCGTGCTGGTCGACCGTGACGATCAGCCGCTCGTGCGGCAGGTGCAGTTTTTTCATCGTCGCGTCCATGATGCGGATGTTCGCCTGGTGCGGGATCACCCAGTCGACATCCTCCGGCGACATGTTCACCGCCGCCAGCGCCTCGTGCGCGACGTCGGCCAGCACCTTGACGGCGAACTTGAACACCGCCGTGCCGTCCATGTGCAGGAATGGCGTGCCGGTGATGCGGCCGTCCTGCACCTGCCCGGGCACGCACAGGATGCCGCGATGGCTGCCATCCGCATGCAGGTGTGACGTCAGGATGCCGGGTTCGGCCGCCGGTACCACGACGACGGCGCCGGCGCCGTCGCCGAACAGCACGCAGGTACCGCGGTCGTTCCAGTCGAGGATGCGCGAATAGATCTCGGCGCCGACCACCAGCGCGTTGCGTGCGGCGCCGCTGCGCACGAGCTTGTCGGCCATCGCCAGCCCATAGACGAAGCCGGAGCACACGGCGGCGATGTCGAACGCGGCGCCGCCGTGGATGCCCAGCTTGTCCTGCAGGATGCACGCCGTCGACGGAAAGATCATGTCGGGCGTGGCCGTGGCGACGATGATGACGTCGATGTCGGCGGGCGTCATGCCGGCGGCGGCGATCGCCTCGCGCGACGCCTGCAGCGCGAGGTCGGATGTCTGTTCGTCGGGCGCCGCGATATGCCGCTGGCGGATGCCGGTGCGGGTGCGGATCCACTCGTCGCTGGTCGCGACGCGCTTCGACAACTCGTCGTTGGTCAGGACCGCCGCCGGAAGATAGCGGCCGGTTCCGGCGATCCGGCTAGCCTGCATTGGATTCGGCCGCGACCACGGGCGCCGGGGCCGGCATTGCCGCCATCTCGCGGGCGATCTTGTCGAGCACGCCGTGGACGACCTCGGCATGCGCCTTGTCCAGCGCGCGGCAAAAGCCGATGACGTCGGCGCCACCGTGGCTCTTCACCACGACACCTTTCAGGCCGACCAGCGTGGCGCCGTTGTAGCGGCGCGGGTCGACCCGCTTCTTGAACGCCGTCAGCGCCGGATAGGCGGTGAGCGCGGCCAGCTTGCGCACCGGATTGCGCGTGAACTCGGTACGCAGGAATTCGTAGAGCATCACCACCAGTCCTTCCGAAACCTTGAGCGCGACGTTGCCGACGAAGCCGTCGCAGACGACGACGTCGGTCGTCCCCTTGTAGATGTCGTCACCCTCGATGTTGCCGTAGAAATTGAGCGTCGAGGCGCGCAGCAGCTCTGCGGTGAGCTTCACGACGTCGTTGCCCTTGATCTCTTCCTCGCCGATGTTGAGCAGGCCGACCGTCGGGCGCTCGATGCCTTCGACCGCGGTCGCCAGCGCGCTACCCATCACCGCGAACTGCAGCAGCTGCGCGGGCGTGCAATTGACGTTGGCGCCGAGGTCGAGCGCGGTGGTGACGCCCTTGCGCGTGGGTAACTGCGCCGCGATGGCGGGACGGTCGATGCCGGGCAGCGTCTTCAGCACGAAACGCGCGATCGCCATCAGCGCGCCGGTATTCCCGGCGGACACGCAAGCCTGCGCCGCGCCATCCTTGACGAGGT
>JBDTNR010000287.1:0-5000 GCA_039933655.1 Betaproteobacteria bacterium
CCTCGAACATGTGGATGAAGCCGTGCAGCTCGCGCAGGATGTCGTTCGGAATGTGTTGCGACGTCCGTGTCTCGCCGTACAGGTAGATCGGGATCTCGGCGTTCTTGAAGCGGATCTCCTTGATGAACGTGCGCAGGTTCACGATGGCGGGGTCGAGTTCCGGCCCGCGCGTGAACTCCTCGTCGTCGATCGACAGGATGAACGCGGACGCCCGCGATTGCTGCTGCGCGAACTGCGACAGGTTGCCGTATCCCGTCACTCCCAGCACTTCCATGCCTTCCTTCTCGATCGCCGACGCGAGGGCGCGGATGCCCAGACCCGAGGCGTTCTCGGAACGGAAGTCCTCGTCGATGATGACGATGGGGAAGCGAAACTTCATGCGGCACTCCTGGCGTTCAATGCGAAGGCGAAAAAGGAAACGGGGGCGCGCCGGTCTCCGGCAGCGCCCCACGGGCGGGATTGTGCCCCCGATGCGGGTCCATGTGGGGATGCGAAGCCCTGAAAGCCCGCAGAAGGACGCCGACGTTGGCGTCCACGCAACACCGCGCTGCCTGCGGGGCGGGGCGTCCTAGACGTGCGTGGCGACGATTGCCGCCGCCCACGCGACGAGGCCTGCGCCCAAGGGCGTGCGCAGCCGGCGGCCTCCACGCAGGTTCTTCTCGGCCGCCATGACGGCCGCGAGCGCCAGCATCCAGCCCAAGCTGCCGGTACCCACGACGAACATGACGAGCATCAGCGGCGCGCAACAACCGACGCAGAACACGCCGTGGTCGAGCCCAAGCCGCCACGCTTCGCGACCCGGCGACCGGCCGTGCCAGCGGGACGCCACGAAGGCGAACGGCGTGTGGCACGCGTCAAGGCACCGGTACTTGAGCGCGCTGAACTGGAACCACCCGGCGCTGGCCAATACCACCGCCGAAAGCACCCAGCCATGCGTCGCCAGCGCAGGCACCTGCACAGCGCCCCATTGCACCAGCGCGTCCGCCGCGTGCGCGAGGAGTCCGAACGCGAACCACGCCGCGAAGAACCCGAGGATCAGCAGCGCGACGAGGCGTCCGGCATCGGCGCGGTCGGCGACGATCCGCCGGAACAGCGTCACGACGGGAAACGTCGTCGGCAACATCATGGCGGTGATCATCAGCACCCACGCCAACGCGTGCAGCAGCGCCGGCACGACGGTCGTGCCCGCCGGGACGGCGCGGCAAAGATCGGCCAGTGCCGCCATCTCCAGCCAGCCCCCATGCCCGGCGTACCGTCCATAGGGGCTGGCGCTCCACCACCAGAGCGCGCCCCAGGCCAGCGCCGACACCGCCAGCAACAACGTCGCGAGCGTCACGTCCCGCTCGACGCGCCGCCAGCGCGCGCGCCACGGTAGGGCGGCCGCATTCGCGATCGCCGCCACGGTCTCGAGCCTGTCGGCCGGGGTCATGCCGGTCAGCCGCCGTGGCGTTTAGGCGTCGAACACGAACGTGCTCTGCAGCGCGTTGTGGCCCTTCAACTCGAGGTCGATGCCGAGCCTGGCGTTTTTCGCCCGGTAGCGCGGCGCCTTGCCCACGAACACGGGCGCACCCGGTACCGTCGAGAACACGGTGTCGGCGAGCGTCGTGGTGGCGCCGGTCGCATTCTTGTAGGGCTCCAGTTCCGCATACCCGGCGTCGCCGATCCTGATCGTGCCGAGGCCGCCCTGCACGTCGAACGAAATCGCGACCTTGTCGACGGACACGACCTCGCCGACCAATTTGGCGAGTTCGGCCACCGGGCCGCCGAGCTTGCCCGTGTAGACGCCGAGGATCGCCTGTTCCTGCTCCGGCGTGACGCGCTCGTCGAGATAGACGGCGGCCTTCCAGTTGCCTTCGAGGATGTTCCCGGGAACGTGCGCGAGCATCGCGATCGTGCGTCCGGAAACGTCGACGCCGTCGATCTTGCCCTGGTCGAAATGCCAGGCGATGATCGTGTCGCAGGTTCCGAAGTCGGGGTCCTCGCCGATCCAGCACGGACATAGCACACGGCAGTTGCAGACTTCGAGCAGCCGTCCTTCGAGGTGGTAGGCCATCGTACCTCCGTTGAACTTTCTGGTGGATGACGGGCGGCCCGGAGCGTTCGGCGGTGCCGGCCAGGAATGCGATGCTAAGCCCGGCGCGAAGCCCATCGCACTACGCAATCCTGCGTACAGGCCGGCGCCTGGCTGTGCAGGTTCAGTTCGTTGTTTCCGTCACCCATGCATCCTGCTCATCCGTCGTTCCCGCGAACGCGGCAATCCAATGCCGTTTTCATGCCTCGCGCAGAACGGGCTCCAAAGACGCTTTGGTCCCCGCCTTCGCGGGGACGACGGGGGATGGGCCGACGATGCGGCATGGGACCGTGAAACAGCGTACTGAAGGTTGGCGCCTAGCGGCGGCCGCCGGCGAGTTGCAGCGAGCGGGGATGCGCGCGCAGGCGCGCCATCGCCCACACGCCAAGCGCCGGCCCCACGGCGAGCGGGATGAACGCATACCGCCAGCCGACGGCCGCCACGAAGTACGGCATCGCCTGGATAGTGACGAGCGTCAGCGTGAAACCGAGCGCCGTCTGGACGGTAAGCATCGTGCCGACGCGCGAGCGGTCCGCCAGTTCGGCGATGGACGCCGAGAACTGCGCGGAGTCGGCCACGATGCTGATCCCCCACACGATGCAGAGGGCAGCCAGCCACACCGGATCGCCGCCGTAAAGGAAGCCGATTGTCACGGCGCAGGTTCCGGATACCGCCATCGCCGCGATCGTGATCGTGGTCCGGCCCAGCCGGTCGGCCAGGAGTCCCGCCGCGACCGAGCCCACGCCCCCGGCCGCGATCGTCGCGAACGCCGTGAGCTTGGCCGCCACCGGCGCGACGTCGGGGGCGAGCACCAGCGCATAGCTGGACGTGAGGAATACGCCGATCCACGCCCACATCGCGTACAGCTCCCACATGTGCCCCAGGTAGCCCAGGTTGGCGAGGCGCAGCGGCACGTCGCGCCAGGCATTGAGCGCGGCGCGCGGATCGAACGGCGGCGTCGGCGCACGGTTCGGCCCCATGCCGGCCATGCCGATGAGCAGTGCCGCGGAGAGCGCGGACGCGGACGCGACGGCGACCGGCACGCGCCAGTCGAATCCGACGAGCGCGTTGAAGAGGTACGGCAAGGCGGACCCGAGCGTCAGCGCGCCGACCAGGATGCCCACCATCAGCCCCATGTCGCCCTTGGCCCACGTCGCGGCGAGCCTCATGCCCACCGGATAGACACCCGCCATCGCGACGCCGGTGACCATCCGCAGCAGCGGCGCGGCGGCGGTCGCGGGATCGACGACGAGCAGCAGCACGTTGGCGACTGCGCCCAGTACCGCGCAGCCCGCGAACAGGCGCCGCGGGTCGACGCGGTCGGGCAGTCCGAAGAACGCGCTGACCAGACAGCCCAGCACGAAGCCAGCCTGCACGCCGCTGGTCAGCGCGGCCTGCGCGAAACCGGACAGCCGGTACTCGGCGACGAGTGCCGGCACCACGGCCGACGCGGAGAACCAGAGCGCGAGCGCCGCGACCTGGCACAGCGCGATGATGGTGACTGACGCTGACTTGGAGGTGGCGACGGCCATCGCGAAGCCTTTTTCAAAGGGGTGACGGCGAAAGGATGCGCCGGCCAAGGCTACGGCAATGAGGGTGGTGCGGGCAATCGCGCAGAGGATTGCGCGTGGCGCGGGAAACGCTGCGGCCGCGGACTCTTCCGGCTCCCTCACCCCGGCCCGAACTGGTCCACACCGGGCAATTGCCCGGGCGGCCCTCTACCGCACGCGGGAGAGGGAGCCGTCCATGACAAGGGAGCGAGGAGGTCCGATACCAGGTTACTCGCTTGCTCGTTCACTGGGTCACCCCGTCCGCAGCCGCGGCGATCTGCTCGCTCGCATTGCAGGCTCCAACGGCAACACCGCCCGCCACGCCGCGCAGGCCCGTTGAACGTCAGTGCGCCAACCTCCGGGCATTGCGCCGACGCATACCGCTGGCGATCCAACGAGCCTGCGGGGCGGACCACCGTCCTCCGCATGGCGCAGAACACAGCCCTGTCATCCGGCCAGCAATCCCACGCAACTCAGATCTTGGGGAGGGTGACCCCTTGCTGACCCTGATACTTCCCGCCGCGGTCCTTGTACGACGTCTCGCAGACCTCGTCCGACTCGAAAAAAATCACCTGCGCGACCCCCTCGTTCGCGTAGATCTTCGCGGGCAGTGTCGTCGTGTTGGAGAACTCGAGCGTCACATAGCCCTCCCACTCGGGCTCAAACGGCGTCACATTGACGATGATGCCGCAGCGCGCGTACGTGCTCTTGCCGAGGCAGATCGTCAGCACGTTGCGCGGGATGCGGAAGTACTCGACGGTGCGCGCCAGCGCAAACGAGTTCGGCGGGATGATGCAGACGTCGCCGGTGAAATCGACGAACGATCCAGCATCGAAGTTCTTCGGATCGACGATCGTCGAATTGATGTTGGTGAAGATCTTGAATTCGCGCGAGCAGCGGATGTCGTAGCCGTAGCTCGACGTGCCGTACGAGACGATCTTCCTGCCGTCGACCTCGCGCACCTGGCCGGGCTCGAACGGCTCGATCATCCTGGTGGCCTCGGCCATCCTGCGGATCCACTTGTCGGCTTTGATCATCGTTGTCCTGTCACGTGTTCTGGACGACGATGCTCGGGAACCGCGTGGAAAAGTCGGCCGCCTTTTCGGCGACCGAGATCGCGACCTTGCGCGCGATGTCGCGGTAGATGAGCGCCACCTTGCCGTCGGGATCGGCGACGACCGTGGGCCGGCCGGAGTCCGCCTGTTCGCGGATGCGGATGTCGAGCGGCAGCCCGCCCAGGAACGGCACCTGGTAATCGCTGCACATTTTCTGTGCGCCGCCAGCGCCGAAGATGTGCTCGGCGTGCCCGCAATTGGAGCAGAGATGGATGCTCATGTTCTCGACGATGCCGACGATCGGAACGCCGACCTTCTCGAACA
>JBDTNR010000288.1:0-4988 GCA_039933655.1 Betaproteobacteria bacterium
GCGACCATGCGGCCCGACTTATCCGTCCTCTTCCTCACCACGCTGATCGGCGCGGGGCAGGGGTTGTTTCTGGCGCTCGTCACGGTGCAGCTGTGCGCGCTCGCCGGCCTGCTGCCCCCCCCGGACGGGCATGCGTTCTACGCGCACGGCAGCCTGCTGGCGCTCGTGCTCCTCGCCGCAGGGCTCGGGGCATCGTTCTTCCACCTGGGCCGTCCGGAGCGCGCGTGGCGTTCCGCGGCGCGCTGGCGGACGTCGTGGCTGTCGCGCGAGGTGATCGTGCTGCCTGCCTTCATGGGCGCCGTGTTCCTGTACGGCATCGCGCAGTTCGGCGGATGGAAGCCGGCGATCGCCACGCTGCCGTCGGGACTCGTCATCGACGCGACGGTGCTCCTCGGTGTCGCCGGAACCGTGCTCGCGCTCGCGCTGTTCGTGTGCACGGCCATGATCTACGCGTGCCTGCCGTTCCTGCGCGAGTGGGCATCCCCGCTGACCGTGGTCAACTTCGTGCTGCTGGGCGGCGCGTCCGGCTTCACGCTCGCCGGGGCGTTCTCCGCGTGGGCGGCGCCCGGGCTCGCCCGTTTCTTCGCGGGCTGGGCGTTCGTCCTGACGCTGCTGGGACTGGTTACGCGCGTCGCTTCGCTGATCCGCAACCGCCGGCTGCGGCCCAAGTCGACGCTGCAGACCGCGATCGGCATCAAGCATCCGCGCATCGCGCAGAAGTCGCAGGGTTTCCTGGGCGGCTCGTTCAACACCCGCGAGTTCTTCCACGGCAAGGCGCCCGGGTTCCTGCGCAACGTGAAGTGGCTGTTCCTGGCAGGGGCGTTCCTGGCGCCGGCGACGTTGCTCGCGGCCGTGCTGGGCGGGGCGCCCGCGGGCTGGCTGCTGCCGACGTTCGCGCTCCAGTACGCAGGGCTGCTGGCGGAGCGGTGGTTCTTCTTCGCGGAGGCCAACCATCCGCAGAATCTCTATTACCAGGCGGTCGCATGAGCGCGCCATCGCACTATCATTTGGCGGGGCATCAACGTCTGTTGCGTTGGCGCACGGAAGCATGAGGCGCGGCGGCGCGAATTGGCGCGCGGGCCCGACGCCCACACATGGAGGCAGGATCAATCATGGCGCTGGTTAGTCCACATGGCAGCAGCGACCTGCGGCCGCTGCTGTTGACGGGAGACGCGCTCGCGGCGGAGTTGGCGAAGGCGGCCACGCTGCCCAGGCTCACCGTGAGCTCACGCGAGAAGGGCGACATCGTGATGCTCGGCATCGGCGGCTTCACGCCGCTGGAGGGCTTCATGACGCACGCCGACTGGCAGGGCGTCTGCGACGGCATGAAGACGGCGAGCGGACTGTTCTGGCCGATCCCGATCACGCTTTCAGCCGACGCGGCGTTCGTCGAGACCATTCGCACCGGGCATGAAATCGCGCTGGTCGACCCCGACAACGGGCAGCCGCTGGCGACGATGCTCGTCACGGAAAAATATGCGATCAACAAGGCGCACGAGTGCGCGACGATCTTCCGCACGACCGACCCGGAGCATCCGGGCGTGGCGATGGTCCTCGGACAGCCGGACGTCAACCTGGCCGGGCCGATCAAGGTGCTGTCGACCGGCGGGTTCGCCGAGCAGTACCCAGCGCTGTTCATGACGCCCGCGCAGACGCGCGCGCTGTTCACGTCGCTCGGATGGAAGTCGATCGCGGCGTTCCAGACGCGCAATCCGATGCACCGCTCGCACGAATACCTGGCAAAGATCGCCATCGAGGTCTGCGACGGCCTGCTCGTGCATTCGCTGCTCGGCGCGCTGAAGCCCGGCGACATCCCGGCCGCCGTGCGCACGCGCGCGATCGGCGTGCTCGCGGAACACTACTTCGTGCAGAAGACTGTCGTGCAGGCCGGCTATCCGCTCGACATGCGCTACGCGGGGCCGCGCGAGGCGCTGCTGCACGCGGTGTTCCGGCAGAACTACGGCTGCTCGCACCTGATCGTCGGCCGCGATCACGCCGGCGTCGGCAAGTACTACGGACCGTTCGACGCGCACCACGTCTTCGACCGCGTGCCGGCGGGGACGCTGCAGATCCGCCCGCTCAAGATCGACGTTTCATTCTGGTGCTACAAGTGCGGCGGCATGGCGTCCGGCCGCACCTGCCCGCACGACGACGCCGACCGGCTGCAGGTGTCCGGCACCCAACTGCGCAAGGCGCTTTCCGAAGGCGCCGACGTACCGCCGGAATTCAGCCGGCCCGAAGTCGTTGCGGTTCTGCGCGAGTACTACGCGGACCTCGATGCGACGAAATCGGCGTAGCGATCGCGGTCGCCAGGTCGCGGACTACGCTTCACTGTGAATGCCCGCGCCACGTTGCCGAAATCCTGCTCGCTGCAGTTTCACCAAGGCGCGTCGCAACGAGATCCAGATTCCAATCGAGCCGCGCGCCACGCGCTGATGCCGGCTGGAGGCGGAAGGATGCATGCCGAGGCCTGTTCCATCGTACGAGGCTGAGGCCCGTCGCGATCGCAACCGAGCGCTGTTCGTCACGACACGTCGGCGACGATCCGGCGCAGTGCCGAGCGCAGCTTGCGGTGGGCGTCGAAAGCGTGCACGAATTCGGACTCGCGGCGCCCCCCTTTCTTGCGGATCACCTCGACCAGCGCGTTCTTTTCCGCATTGCTCCATTTTCCGACGTCGCGAAGGCAGAGCACCAGCGGGCTCCAGCGAGTCCATGCCGTGCGTTCGGCGGGATCCAGCTTCCGCCATTCCGGGAATTCCAGGAGCGTGCCGACTTCGTCGGCGCAGACCCGCTCGCCGCGTTCGCGCTCGGAGCCGAAGCGTCGGGCAAGGTAGTCGGTGATCGCCAGCCCGACAAGTTCGACCGGGAAGATTCCGATCACGTCGTCGCGCTCGGCGCCGAGATGCCAATGGACATTCTCTCCGGAGAGCGCCTTGAGCGTGGCCATCGACGAGCGGTGCCGCGGATCCCGCCGGGTCGCCGCGAGCTCGCGCTTCATCAACGCCAGCACGTCGCGGTCGCGGGCCCGGAAGCCCAGCTTCTGGTAGAACCACCACGCGCCGGATTTGAGACCCTCAGTGTTGCCGTCGCCACCGAGTTGGTAGGGAAAAATAGTGAACGAGTCGGAGCCGAACAGCTGGCGCGTCGTGGCCATGACGCGTCCGTAGACATGGCCGGCCTCTCCACCGCGCCAGGCGTCGAAGACGTTATAGGCGATCTCAGAGGACCCGAAGAGCGCGCTGACCAGTACGTAGCCGATGGGCACGCCGTTCTTCAGTGTGAGGAAAGCGTAGACCGATTCGAGCATCAGCCGGCGCCGCGGCTCGACGCCGATGCAGGCGAATTCGAGCCCGTCGCCACAGTCGAAGATGCGCACGTCGCGCGCGTCGCCGTAGCTGAAGGCATCTAGGTCGCGCGAGCGCGTCACCATCGCCTCTCGCGCCATCGCCACCAGGCGCGCGCCTTCGCGCGGGCTCAGCTCGTGCACGGCAACCGGCGGCACCGACAGTTCACGGCGGATGTCGGGCCGCGCCGGGTGCAGCGGTTCTTCCTGAAAATGGACGTGCTGCAAGGCGAGCTTGGCGTGCGTGATCGACGGCGTCCCCGGACCTGCGTGCAGCGTCAGCGCGAGGTCGAGCCCGTCGTAGAACTTCTCCTGGACAAAGCTGTCGCCGCCGACACGCGCGAGCCGCCGCACGAGAAATGCGGCGTCGGTCTCCTGCGGACCCTTCAGCCGTGTCACCCATTCCCGCAAGGGAAAATCGACTTCGTCGAGTCCCGGCGACTCTGAGTACGTCGCAAGCAGCGGCAGCAGGCGCTCGAGGCGCTCGACGCCTTTGAACTCGCCCCAGTCGACGGTCAGCTTCCCGCCCCAGTGCTCAACGAGCCAGCGCGCCGTCGGCGCGTAGAACGTGTAGTGGATATCGGTGCCGGCGATGCCGCTATCGGCGAGCGCGCGCCGATGCCGGGCGAGGTCGCGGCGGTCGGCGAAGCGCGCGAGGCTGTTCTCCACCTGCGTCAGCACATCGGCATCGTCGGGATACGCACGCAGGAAGCACAGTACTTCGTGCAGCCGCCGCACCTGTTGCGCGGTAGGCAGAACAGCGCGATCGAGTGCTTGCAGAAGTTCGAGCTTGCGCGCCGCGCTGCCGTCACCGAATCGACCCTTGAGTCCATCGACCTCGCGCAGCAGTGTCGCAGGCCCGCGTTGCCGTTTTTTCAAGTTAGATCCCCACTTCGCTGCACAGGCGAACGCGACCCGTCAACCGACCGCGGCACTCAGCTCCGGCGCACCGCATCGATCGCCAGCACGCTGGCATCGGCGGCGCCGTGCCCCGGCGGCGATGACCTCTTCCATGACCGCGTCGTCCTCCAGAACCAGATGAACACGCACCGCGCCGCGAACCGCTTCGGCCGGCGTCGCGGAGGGATTGCACCCCGAACGCCGCGAGAGCCCGCGCCTTGTCGGCTGAACGATTCCAGGCGGTGACCGTATCGCCTCGCTTCGCTGCCGCTTCGGCGAGCGCGGCGCCGAGCAAACCGGTACCGAGAAATGCAATGGCTGTCACGATGCTCCTTCTGAAAGAGAGGCGCGTCACGCGTGACGTCAGCGGTGCCGATCGCGAATGCGACCCAATCAAAAGCCTTGCCCGCCTGCCATCCTTCCCCCGAGTCTACCCTTGGAAACTGTCGATCGGTTGGGGGCTTGACAGACGCGGGTTGGCAGGCACGCCCGAGCACCGTGCCAGCCGGTATCGTGAGTCGCCTCAGGTCAATCCGGGGTCGAAGCCTCCAGCGCTTCCGCGCGGCGCGCAATCGCGCGCACCATATTGGGCGATGGCGGCGCATCGGCCATCGCCATCACCCCGCAACCGGCTGAAAGACGCGGATCCTCGGCGAAAGCTTGGCTCGCAGTTCGCGATCCGCGACCCGAATGTCGTACTCGGACTGCAGGTTGAGCCAGAACCGGGGCTCCATGCCGAAGAACA
>JBDTNR010000289.1:0-4961 GCA_039933655.1 Betaproteobacteria bacterium
GTCACCGGCGACGCCGCGTTCAAATCGCGCTACGCCATCGGCGCCGTCAACTCGATCAACTGGGGCCGCGTTGCCGCGCAGGTCGTCTACTACTTCGCCGGCTACTTCGCAGCGACCGGTGACAACCTCGAGCCGGTCGACTTCGCGGTGCCGTCTGGTAACTTCGGCAACATCCTCGCCGGGCACGTCGCGCGCGAGATGGGGCTGCCGATCCGGCGGCTGATCCTGGCGACGAACGAGAACGACGTGCTCGACGAATTCTTCCGCACCGGCCGCTACCGGCCGCGCGCTTCGGCCGAGACGCACGCGACGTCGTCGCCGTCGATGGATATTTCCAAGGCGTCCAACTTCGAACGCTTCATCTACGACGCCGTCGAGCGCGATCCGGCGATCGTGCGCGCGCTGTGGAAGGAACTCGCGACGTCCGGCGGCTTCGACCTGTCCGGAACGCCGCACTGGGCGCGCGTGCAGCAAGCGGGATTTGTCTCCGGCCGCAGCACGCATGCCGACCGAATCGCGACGATCCGCGATATCGACGCGCGCTACGGCATCGTCGTCGACCCGCACACGGCGGATGGCCTCAAGGTCGGACGCGCGCATCGCGACCCGGCGGTGCCGCTCGTCTGCATCGAGACCGCGCTGCCGGTGAAGTTCGCCGCCACCATCGGCGAGGCGCTCGGCCACGAGCCGCAGCGTCCCGCCGCCTACGAGGGACTCGAAGCGCGGCCGCAGCGTTTCACCGTGCTTCCCGCCGACGCGGCCCGCGTGAAGGCCTACA
Source organism: Betaproteobacteria bacterium (assembly GCA_039933655.1). Taxonomy (GTDB): domain Bacteria; phylum Pseudomonadota; class Gammaproteobacteria; order Burkholderiales; family Casimicrobiaceae; genus VBCG01. Next base: position 779 of record JBDTNR010000289.1, read on the forward strand.
TCGAGGAGCACGCGGCCGCCGCTTGACGCGCCGTCCGCGTTCGCCAATGGGCTACGCGCTCTCGAACCTGCTGCGCAATCTCGGCGCCGGCCTGCGGCTCGCGTGCTTCATGCGCGTCGAGCGCCTGGCCTTTCGCGTCGACCTCGTCCAACTGCTGCTGCTGTTCGCGCTCTCTGCCGCCATCGACATCGCTGGCGACTGGTTTCGCGCGGCGCCGCCGCGCGAGTTCTCGCTGCTGGGCGCGGGGCCGGAGCTCTATGCGGCCGGCCTGATGCTGCTGACGTCCGCGCTCATCGCGCTCAGCAATCGCCAGCGGCACATCGCGCTGTCGCTGCCGGTCATCGCCTACGCGTCGTTCCCGCTCGTGCAGGCGATTCACTACCTGCCGTTCCTCGTGGCGCCCGGCGGCGCGCTCGCGGATGCGATCGTGCTGCTCGAATACGCAATCGTCGTCTGGTTCGTGCTGCTGCTCGTCCGCTGCGTGGCCATCGCGTTTGCACCGCTGCCGGCTTACGGGTGGCTGCGGGCGATCGGCGGCGGCATGATGCTGGCCGCCCCCATCTGGTTCAGCGGCACGCTGATCGCGACCGAGCCGTGGTGGCGAACTGAAGCCAACGGCGCGCCGCCGCTCGCTGGCTTGAACGCCGGCTCGGAAGCCGTGATGGCGGCACAGTCGTTCCTGCTGAACCACGTGCTCGAGAACCTGCAGGAGGAGCGTCCGGGCCAGACCGATCTCTACTACGTCGGCTTCGCGCCGTACGGCCGGCAGGACGCCTACCTGATCGACGCCGAGGCGGCGCGGCAGGTGATGAATACACGGTGGGGCACCGAAGGACGGTCGGTCCTGCTCGTCAACAATCCGCAGACGCTGATCACCACGCCGTTCGCGACGGTGACCAATCTTCGGGAAACGCTCAACGAAATCGGCGCCATCATCGACCCGGACGACGACGTCGTCATGCTCTATATCGCGAGCAGCAGCACGGCCAATCGCCAGCTTGCGGCAGAACAGCCGCCGATGTCACTCGTCGAACTCGCGCCGGCCGGCTTGAAGCAGCTGCTGGACGACGCGGGCATCAAGTGGCGGATCATCGTCGTGTCCGCGTGCTACTCGGGCAATTTCGTCCTGCCGCTTAAGGACGACTACACGCTCATCGTCACCGACGCGGCCGCTGACCACGAGACGTTCGGCTGCGGCAAGCGGACGCCGCCGACGTTCTTCGGCGAGGCGTTCTTCAAGTACGGACTGGGCAAGAGCGCCACGTTCGACGCCGCGTTCGAAGGCGCCACGGCGCGGGTCGCCGAGCGCGAGCGGGAGGCGGGCTATGCGCCGCCGTCCGAGCCGCAGCGCTACATGGGCGCCGCGATGGCGGAGAAGCTGAAAGATCTGCGCACGCGCGGCACCAGCGGCGCGACGGTGCAGAGCAGGAAGCCCGCAGTCCACGGCTGAACGGCTAGACTGGCGTCATGCCCGCCTCCGTTCGCGTCCGTTCGCTGCAGCACGCCTATGGCAGCCATCGCGTCGTGCGCGGCATGGATTTCGTGCTCCAGCCCGGCCGCATCGGCTGCCTGCTCGGTCCCTCCGGCTGCGGCAAGACGACGGTGCTGCGCTGCCTCGCCGGGTTCGAGCCCGTGCAGGGCGGCGAGATCCTGCTGTCCGACCGCGTCGTGTCGAAGGCGGGGCTGCAGGTGCCGCCCGAGCGGCGCGGCATCGGCATGGTGTTCCAGGACTACGCGCTCTTTCCGCATCTCACGGTCCAGAAGAACATCGCGTTTGGCCTGTCGCGGATGGCCGCGCCAGAGGCGTTCGACCGCACGCGGGCGATGCTCGAACTGGTGGGACTGACGCCGGTTGCCGACGTCTACCCGCACGAGTTGTCGGGCGGCCAGCAGCAGCGCGTGGCGCTGGCGCGAGCGCTGGCGCCGAAACCCGAGCTGCTGCTGCTCGACGAGCCGTTCTCCAACCTCGATGTCGAACTGCGCGAGCGCCTCTCGGTGGAGGTGCGCGAAATCCTGAAGGCCGCGGGGACCACGGCGATTCTCGTCACGCACGACCAGAACGAGGCGTTCGCGCTGGCCGACGAGATCGGCATCATGAAGGACGGCACCATCGAGCAATGGGATACCCCCTACAACCTCTATCACCGGCCGCGCACACGCTTCGTCGCGGACTTCGTCGGGCAGGGCGTGTTCCTGCGCGGCATCGCCGAGGGCGAGGGCCGGCTGCTGACCGAAATGGGCGTGCTCGACGGCGAGTGGCCGACGCCCGTCCAGCCCGGCGATCCCGTCGACCTCCTGCTGCGTCCCGACGACATCGTCCATGACGATGCGAGCCCGTGGCAGGCCGAGGTCTGCGCCAAGGCGTTCCGTGGCGCCGCGTTCCTGTACACGCTGAAGCTCGCCTCGGGGACGCGCGTGCTGTCGCTCGTGCCGTCGCACCACAACCACGCCATCGGCGAAAAGATCGGCATTCGCCTCGCCATCGACCATGTCGTGGCGTTTCCTGCGGAGGCGGAGTAGCCGCGAATTGCGGCGCGCCTTCTCGCCGGTACCCGGTCGGAGGTGCGCGGGAATGAATCTGCCTGCTCCCCCATGCCCACGGCGGGAGCGGGCCGGGATGGGGTTGGCCCCCGGGCGACGGATCAGACAAAAGGGCCCGCGCGCGGCGGGCCCATTCTGGCGAAGCGATCCGGCGAGGCTTAGCTGCCGGTATTGACGATAGTGGCTTTGCCCGGGGGCAGCGGCGTCCCCTGGGACTTCTGCTTGGCCGTCTGCTTCTTCACGGTCGTCATGTCGATCGGTACCGGCGTGGCCGCGGGAGCCCGTTCGACGGCCGCCGACCGCTGCGCAGCCTTTGACGAATAGCCGTCGCCGTCGTCGGTCAACTTCATGTCGTCACACGCGTACGCCGCGCCACTCGCGAGCAGTGCGGATGCGGCCAGGGCGGAAAGCAGGGTCGACTGCATGGGATTCCTCCGGGGTGAGGGCCAAGCGACGAAGGCGGAATTCCGGCGATCCTGCGCCCGCGAACTGCGATCGTCAAGAGGGCACGACGATGGTGGCTGTCCGTCGCGCTTCCGGCGTTCAGCCCTGCAAGGCGGGGCGCGGGAAGCCCTCAAGTGAAATTGGACGGGTGGGTCCCACTCCGTGTATAATTCGCCTGCGGGGTGGAGCAGTCTGGCAGCTCGTCGGGCTCATAACCCGAAGGTCATAGGTTCAAATCCTATCCCCGCAACCAAACACTTCAAAGACTTAGGCTCGGATTCGTCCGGGCCTTTGTTCTTTCTGACGAGCCATACAGGAACAACGCGAGGAACAAGGAACAACGCGAGGAACACCGCGTTTCCTCGCTCGGGCAGCAAGTCCCGGACGCGCTCATCGCCCGGCGAAAAGACAACAGATTCTGGCGCCGGGGAACGGCAACAGACAGCAAGCGCCGGGTGCGGGCGTGGCATGCGAACCAAGTGTGGACGACTCAGGGGTTTGAGCCTCTGGTTGTCTCCCCTCTCGCGCGGGACGACGAGGCGCCGCCGCGTTCGCGCCCACGAAGCGCGATAGATTTCGCACGCCGCAATTGAAATTGCGCAAGTTAGGCGCAGCGGGGGATTTGGTCATGGGGTGACGGGCGCGTGAAGAACGCACTGCATTTCGGGGACAACCTTCATGTGCTGGGCGAGTACATCAAGGACGAGTCCGTCGATCTTGTCTATCTCGATCCGCCGTTTAACAGTAGCGCTACCTACAACGTGTTGTTTAAGTCTCCGAAGGGGCGCCAGTCGGAGTCGCAGATCGAAGCCTTTGACCATACGTGGCACTGGGGAGAGCATGCGGAAGCCGCGTTGCCGAGCTGATGCAGCAATCGAATACGGACATTACCGAAGTAGTCCGCGCACTTCGCTCGGTGCTTGGAGAGAACGACATGATGGCGTACCTCGCCATGATGGCAATTCGGCTACTCGATTTTCAACGGGTGCTAAAGCGAACAGGTTCGCCATACCTGCATTGCGATCCTGCGGCCTCGCACTACCCGAAGATCGTTTTCGATCAGGTATTCGAGGTGGACAACGTTGCGCGCCCGCAAGTGATCATCATGGATCACGCTGCGCTCGAGGCTCTGGCGCGCGCCTGAAATCGGCCTTGGCGGCTCGAACACCTGGCGGAGATCATTGCCTACGGGGCGCGC
>JBDTNR010000290.1:0-4957 GCA_039933655.1 Betaproteobacteria bacterium
CGGTGCAAGTGACATCCGGTAATTCCAGTCCGACCCTCAATTCGTGTGACCCTCATTTCGCGATGCGCACCCTCAACGCCAATCGCTATGTCACGCCGCTGCGCGAAGGCGGCTCGCTGCCGGCCATCGTCGAGGCCGACGACGACGGGTTGTACGTGCTCAAGTTCCGCGGTGCCGGACAAGGCGCCAACGCGCTGGTCGCCGAGCTTCTGGCCGGCGAGATCGCCCGTGCGCTGGATCTGCGCGTGCCGGAGCTCGCGTTGATCGAACTCGACGCCGACCTCGCCCGCAGCGAACCCGATCCCGAGATCCAGGCGCTCATTCGCGCCAGCGTCGGGACCAATCTCGCGCTCGACTACCTGCCAGGATCGACGACATTCGATCCGCTCGTCGACGGTATCGACGCCGAACTCGCGTCGACTATCGTCTGGTTCGATGGCTTCGTGTGCAACGTAGACCGGACAATCCGCAACACCAACATGCTGGTCTGGCACCGCCAGTTGTGGCTGATCGACCACGGCGCGGCGTTCTATTTTCACCATGCCGGTGGCGACCATGTTCGCCGCGCGCGCGACCCGTTTCCGCAGATCGCCGATCACGTGCTGTTGCCTTACGCGGGCGACCTCGCGGCCCTCGATGCGCCGCTGGCCGCGCGTCTGAGCGACCCCGTGCTGCATGCGATCGTCGCGCTCGTGCCCGACGCGTGGCTCGCGGCCGGCACGGTGGCTACCACACCCGAGGTGCGGCGCATCGCCTATTTCGACTACCTGCGCGCGCGGCTGGCCGTGCCGCGTCCCTTCGTGGAGGAAGCGATCCGTGCCCGCGCCCAGCACGTATGACTATGCGGTGATCCGCGTCGTGCCGCGCGTCGAACGCGAGGAGTTCGTCAACGTGGGCGTCGTCATCTCGTGCCCCGCGCACGACTTCCTCGAAGCGCGCATCGAAGTAGACGCGCAGCGGATCGCCGCGCTCGATCCGACGCTCGACGTGGACGCAATCCATGCGCATCTCGCGACGATTCCCGTGATCTGCAAGGGCGGCGCCGCCGCGGGGCCGATCGGCCGCCTGTCCGCGCGCGAGCGCTTTCGCTGGCTCACCGCACCGCGCAGCACCGCCATACAGTTCTCGTCGGCGCACACGGGGCGCTGTGACGATCCCGCGGCGCTGCTCGAGCGATTGATGCGCACGATGGTGCGGCGACCGGGCGGCGAACCTCCCGCGCAATAAAACGTCGCCCGCCGGTGTTATCGTACCGACCGGTGCGGGTGTGCCTGCCGCCGCCGGCCCGAACTGCACGATTTCCCAGGGAGAACTCATGAGCGAACTATGGAATGCACGCGTCCGGCTGGTGGCCATCGCGGTAGCCGGCACGATCGGCCTCGTTGCCGGCTGCGCATCGATGCAGGCCGAATCCACCGGCCAGCAGATCCGCCTCGACGGCAGCCAGGAAGTGCCGCCGGTGACGACGGCCGCCTATGGCACGGGCGTCGTCAACGTCATGTCCGACCGCTCGGTGACGGTAACCGTCAGCGTCGTCGACATGATGCCGACGGCCGCCCATATCCACGAAGCGGCCAAGGGCGCCAACGGCCCGGTCATCGTGCCTCTGAACAAGATCAGCGAGCGCGCGTTCGTCGCGCCGGACAACGCGAAGCTGACCGAAGCCCAGTATGCGAGCTACAAGGCGGGCAACTTGTACGTCAACGTGCACAGCGCGAAGAATCCGGGCGGCGAAGTTCGCGCCCAGCTCGCAGGCCGATGACGGCGGCGTCCGGGCTGCGGGCACAGGCTTGCCGCCGCGGCGCGCGGCGCTGACACGCACGTCATGGCGGAGTTCGCGCTGCTCGCCGCGCTGGCGGCTATCGTCTGGTTCCTGTGGGACAGCCTGAAGGCGCGCGAAGCCGCCAATGCCGCCATCCGTCCCGCCTGTCACGCCGAAGGGCTGCTGTTCCTCGACGACACGGTGGCGCTCGCCCGGATCCGGCCGCAGCGCAACGAGAACGGGCGCATCGAGCTTGGCCGCACTTACCGTTTCGAGTACAGCGACACCGGCAACAATCGCCGCAAGGGCGCAGTTACGCTGGTCGGCGCCCGCATCCTGCATGTGAACCTCGACCTGCCGCCACGGCCGGTCGACGTCCCGCTGCATTGACGCCTATTGGGTGATGGACGTGAGGAAATCGTCGAGCAGCCGGTTAAACTGCGCCGGATACTCCAGATTGGGCAGATGCGCGGCGTCGCGCAGCACGTGCGTGCGCGCCGCGGGCATCCGCATGCCCAGATGCGCGCAATTTCCGGCAACGTGCGGAAAGTCGAGATCGCCCCAGACGACGAGCGTCGGAACGGCGATTTCATCCACGCGCGGATATGCGGGCGCGGGCTCGATTTCGGCGCCGCGCTGTTCCGCCCGCAAGGCGAGCTCGTTCATCGCGAGAAATAATTCACGCGCGGGCCCCGACACGCGGCCTTCCGCCGCGAGCGGACCGTCGAGCCACGCATGCGCCTCGAGCGCGTTCAGTTGGTCGACGTCGGCTGTGGCCTCGGCCTTCTCGACACTCTCGATCCAGCGCGCGATGGCCGGCGGAAACGAATCCACTTTCGGCGCGCCGCTCACCGCCGGTGCGACGAGCAGCAGCGCGCGGACGCGATCGGGATGGGCGAGCGCGGCATCGAGGGCGATGCGTCCGCCCTGCGAGCAGCCGACGAGTATCGCGGGAGCGCCTCCCGCCTGCGCATCCAGCACCGCGAGCAGGTCGTCGACATGCGAATAGCGTTCGTCGGCGTGCAGCGATTCGCCAAAGCCGCGGCGGTCGTAGGCGATTGCGCGATAGCGCGCCGGCGGTTGCGCCAACAGCGCGAGCTGATCGCGCCACATCCGGCGGTCGGCTACGCCGGCGTGCAGGAACGCGACGGGAATGCCTTCTCCCTCGATTTCGGCAGCGAGTTGCGTGAGGCCGGAGGCGATGCGGGTCGCTGCGGACATGGCGGGGTGCGTGCGCGTTCAGGGCCTGCCATTTTCCCCCAAAATCGGCGCGCCGAGTGCCTTCTGTCGCCTGCCCATCGCTGGGCGGCATCCGGATTCTTGTGATTTTCCGTCACATGACCTGGCGCCTGCCCACCCGCCGCGACCTGCGCCTGGCGTCCGGCCTGACGCTCTTCGTCTACATCGCGCTGCACCTTGCCAATCACGCGCTGGGACTCGTCTCGGTCGCGCTCGCCGAACACGGGTTGAACATGGCAGTGCGCGTCTGGCACAGCGTACCCGGCACCGTGGTGCTGTATGGCGCCGCCGCCACGCACATCGCGCTCGCGCTCAATGCGATCTATCGCCGGCGGACGATGCGGATGCCGCCGGTCGAGCTGCTGCGCATCGCGCTGGGACTCGGCATTCCAATCCTGCTGATCGGCCACGCGGTCGCCACGCGCCTTGCCTGGGACGCCTACCGGCTTTCGCCCGAGTACAGCCGCGTCGTGTGGTCGCTGTGGCTGTCCGATAGCGAGGGCCGACAGCTCGCGCTGCTGGTGCCGGGCTGGCTGCACGGATGCCTGGGCATCAACTTCGCGTTTGGCCGCCGCGCGTGGTACCGGCGCGCGCGCCCCGTGCTGTTCGCCATCGCACTGCTGTTGCCGGTCCTGGGCGGCCTGGGCTTCCTCGCCATGGGCAAGGAGTTGGCTGCCGATACGGTCAACCGCGAGTTCCTGGATTCCAACGCCGAAGTCGACGCGGCCACGCGGATCGCGCTCGCGCGCATTCGCGACGGACTGGTCGCCGCATGGTTCGTGCTCATCGGGGCCATCTTCGTCGCACGCGAAGCGCGGGCCATCGTCGAGCGCCGGCGCCACGCAGTGATCACCATCGCCTATCCGCAGCGCAATGCGCGCGTGCCGGCCGGATGGACGGTGCTCGAGGCGAGCCGCAGTCACCACATCCCGCACATGTCGATGTGCGGCGGCCAGGCGCGCTGCTCGACGTGCCGCGTGCAGGTTACCGCGGGCGTCGCGCACTGCCCGCCGCCGGCGGCGGCCGAACTGGCGACGCTCGAACGGATCGGTGCGCCGCCGGGCGTGCGTCTTGCGTGCCAGCTGCGGCCCACCGGCGACTTGAGCGTCGTGCCGCTGCTCGCAGCCGAGGCGCCGGCGTCCGGCACCGATCACGCCGCGGCGGTGATCGAGCGCGATTTCGCGCTGGTGCGCGTCGTCTGGTGCAACCGCGCGGAGTTCGCGCGCGGCCACCTGCCGCACGACATCGTCTTCCTGTCGGGACTCTTCGTGGATACCGTCAACGGGTCGGTCCGTGCGCATGGCGGCGTGGCGAGCCCGCCCGCCGCGAGCAGCGTCACGGCCGTGTTCGGCGTGGACGCTCCCCTTGCGGACGCCTGTCGCCAGGCGCTCGCGGCCGCTGCCAGCATCGAGAACGAATTGGCGGGCCTCGCGCGCAACTGTACGGCGAAGTTCGGCGGCCTCGCGGAGTTCGCGATCTTGATCCATGCTGGACACGGCGCGATCCGCGGTGCCCATGGATTCGATGCCGGTCCCCTGTTGACGGCCGGCCTTGCGTTCGACGCGCTCGACGCGATGCAGGACGCCGCGGTGGCGTACGCGGCGCCGCTGCTCGTCTCCGCGCGCGCCTGTGCGGAAGCCGGCGTCACGCTCACGAACGGAATGTGGCGCGACGTCGAACAGGTGCGCTTTTCTGCGCCGCTGTGCGTGGCCCTGCTGCCGCGCGGCACCTCGCTCGCGGACGCGCTGTCCGGATGAAGCCCGGTGCGCGGCCACGCTGCGTGCTGCCCGCCGTACGCGCGGGTTAATCGCCGCGGCGACGCAGCACCATCCACGAGCCGGCGGCGAGCAGCACCACCAGCGCCCCCAGCGTCCATTGCGAAAGCGTCGGGATGTTGCTGATGTTCGGCAGCGTCTGCGGAATCAGGAAACCGCGGATCTCGCCCGCCGGGATACC
>JBDTNR010000291.1:0-4947 GCA_039933655.1 Betaproteobacteria bacterium
AGTGTCCGCGCTGGTCAGCGACTGGCCCCAGGCCACGATCCCAGGAGCGGGAGCGCCGCCGCGCCGCGCCGAACAGATCGAGGCGGCGCGCCGGATCCTCGACCTCGTGTCCGACGACGTCGCGCCTGCCGTGCCGGAAGGTACGGCCGTTCGCGGCGGTGTCGACGTCGTCGAAAGCCAGAGCAATTGCCCGTTCCAGTCCTTCGCGCGCCACCGGCTGTCGGCGCGCCTGCCCGCGGATGCCGGCAGCGGCCTGTCGCCGCAGGAGCGGGGCACGCTGCTGCACCGGATGCTCGCGGCATTCTGGGAGGACGTCGGCGGCCAGTCCACGCTGCTGGCGCTGGATGACGGTGCGCTGGATGGGCATATCGACCGCGCGGTGACGGCGGCCCGCCACGCGGTCGAGCCACGCCGGTGGCGCGCGCTGCCGCCGCCGGTAGCGCAGGCCGAGTCGCAGCGGCTCGCCGCCACGTTGCGCGCGTGGATCGACAGCGTCGAGCGCCTGCGCACGCCGTTCACCGTATGCGACACGGAAGAGGACTACCGGCTTGCGCTCGGCGGCATCGAGCTCAAGTTTCGCATCGATCGCGTCGACGCCCTGACAGCGGGCGGACTGGCCATCATCGACTACAAGTCCGGACGCGCGCCGGGACCGGCCAAGTGGTTCGCCGCGCGCCCGGCGGGTACGCAGGTCGGCCTGTATGCGCTGGCGCAGCGCGAGCGGACGCCGGACCTGCCGGTAGTGGCCGTGGCCTTCGCCCAGCTCAAGGCCGGTGCCGTCGCGGTGAATGGCCTCGCGGCGGACGCCGCGGTCTGGCCCGGATTGCGGACGCTGCCGGGCGCCAAGGGCGTGACCCTCGCGGCGTGGAGCGACGTCGTACCCGCATGGCGAACCGCGTACGGCGCGCTGGCGGCGGACTTCCGCTCAGGCGCCGCGGCGGTCGCACCGCGCGACGCGGCGGCGTGCCGCTTGTGCGACCTGCAGCCGCTGTGCCGCATCCAGCGGCTCGACGACGCGACGCCCGACGCCGATGGCGAGGTAAATGATGACGACTGACGCGTCGCTCGAGCAGCGCGACCAAGCCGCGCGCGGGCGCGCACTCGATGTGCGAGAGTCGTTCCTCGTCCAGGCGCCGGCGGGGTCCGGCAAGACCGGCCTCCTGATCCAGCGCGTGCTGGCGCTGCTCGCCGTCGTCGATCGGCCGGAGTCGATTCTCGCGATGACGTTCACGCGCAAGGCCGCGGCGGAAATGCGCGAGCGCGTGCTGCGCGCGCTGCGCGACGCGGCGGCGGACACGGCGGTCGATCCCTCGCGCGCGCACGATGTTGCGACCCGCGACCTCGCGCGCGCGGCGCTGCGCCAGGATGCGCGCCACGACTGGCAGCTCATCGCCAATCCGTCACGCCTCAAGGTGCTGACGATCGACGCGCTGGCCGCGTCGTTCGCGCGGCAGACGCCGATCACCACGGGCCTGGGCGCATTGCCCGCCTTCGTCGACGACGCCACCGCTCACTACGAAGAGGCGATCGCCGATGCGCTGGTCGCGGCCCGGGCCGCCGATCCGCATTGGCGTGATTTCCTGCTGCATCTCGACAACGATGCGACGTCCGCCATGGCCTTGCTCGGCGGCATGCTCGCCAAACGCGACCAGTGGCTGCGTTTGCCGATCGGCGCGCCCGACGCGAAACTGCGCGGAGAGCTTGAAGCCGCACTGCGTCGCGAAACCGATGCGGCGCTGGTGCGGCTGGTGAACCTGATGCCGCAGGATCTCGCCGAGGCGTTGCCGGAGCTGGAGGCATATGCGGCGCACCAGCTTGCGACGGAGGGCCTGTGGCCGCGAGGCGCGACGCTGCTCGGGATGCTGGCCGACAGTGGCGGCCTGCCGCCGCACGAGGCCACGGCGCTCGACGAGTGGCGCGAACTGGCCGACTGGCTGCTGGTGAAAAACGACGCGCGTTTTCGCGTGGCGCTCAGCAAGAACGTTGGCTTTCCGGCGAAGCAAAAGAGCGCACCCGAGCGGGAGGAAGCGACGGCCGCGATGAAGGCGTGGCTCGCCGATGCCTGCGCCGTGCCCGGACTGTGCGACGCGCTGCACGCGGTGCGCACGCTGCCGCCCCCGCAGTACACGGACCAGGCGTGGGCGTTCGTCGCCGCGACGCTGGCACTGCTGCCAACGCTGGCATTGCACTTGCAGCTCGTCTTCGCGCGGACCGGCGAGACGGATTTCAGCGAAGCCTCGCTGCGTGCGCTGACGGCGCTCGGCAACGTGGAGAATCCGGGCGACCTGCTGCTCGCCGCCGACATGCGAATCGCCCATGTGCTGGTCGACGAGTTCCAGGATACGTCGGTGACGCAGCTCGACCTGATCGGCCGGCTGACGGCCGGCTGGGACGATGGCGACGGACGCACGCTGTTCGCCGTCGGCGATCCGATGCAGTCGATCTACCGCTTCCGCGAGGCCGAGGTGCGCAACTTCCTCGATGCCAACGTGGCGGGACGCATAAACAATGTCGCGGTCGAATGCCTGACGCTTGCGCGCAATTTCCGTTCGCGCCGGCCGGTCGTCGCCTGGGTGAACGGCGTCTTTCCGCTGGTGCTCGCTCCCGCTGCGGACGCCGCGCGTGGCGAAGTCGCGTACGAACCGGTGCTCGCTACGCTGGGCACGCCGGACGATCCGGCGCCGACCGTCGACCTCGCCGTCGACGATGCGGCAGAAGCCGCGATCGTCGTCCGGCACGTGCGGGCGGCGCTGGCGGAGGGCGCGGCGGACATCGCGATCCTGGTGCGCGCGCGCAGCCACCTGGAGGCGATCCTGCCGGCGCTTCGCGCCGCGCGCATTCCGTTCGCGGCGGTGGACCTCGAGTCGCTGGCGGAGCGCTTGCCCACGCGCGACCTGCTGACGCTGACCCGCGCTCTGACGCAACCGGACGACCGCGTGGCGGCGTTCGCGCTTTTGCGCGCGCCGTGGTGCGCGCTGGCGCTGTCCGATCTGCTGGTGGTCGCCGACGCGGCCGTCAAGGTTCCGGTGCTGGCGGCGGTGGGCGACGCCGACGTGGCCGCGCGACTGACGGCCGACGGCCAGGCGCGCATCGCGCGCCTGCGCCGCGCGGTGGCGCCGGCGCTCGCGGCGCGTGGCCGGACCACACTGGTGACGCGCATCCGCGCCGCGTGGCTGGCGCTCGGCGGACCGGCCTGCGTCGACAGCAGGCTCGACCTGGACGGCGCGGAACGGTACTTCGGCTTGCTCGCGCGACACGAGCGCAGCGGCGATCTTGCCGACTGGCCGGCCTTTGCGGCGCTATCGGCCAAGCTCTTCGCGGAAGCGCCGCCGGACACGGCGACCGTCGTGCAGGTGATGACGCTGCACAGGGCCAAGGGCCTCGAGTTCGACACGGTGATCCTGCCGGGACTCGCGCGCGGCACCCGACACGGCGACGACCCGCCGCTGCGCTGGCAATTGCGCGTGCGCGCCAATGGCGGGCGCGCGCTGCTGCTGGCGCCCCTGCACGCGCGCATCGGTGCGATGAGTGCGCCTGATCCGGTCTACATGTATTTGAAGGCGCTCGACGCCGAAGCTGCGACGGCCGAGTTGGGACGCCTGCTGTATGTCGGCTGCACGCGCGCGCGGCGGCGCCTGCATCTCGTCGGCGCACCGACGATCAAGGCGGAGACGCCAAAGGCGCCGGCGCGCTGGGCGCCCGTGGCGAATTCGGCGCTGGCGCGGCTGTGGCCTGCGCTCGACGGACGTTGCGCGCCCGCCGTGCCACCCGCTGTCGCCGCGGGTGACGGTGTGCGCACGCCGGCTGCGCCGCCGGTGCTGGCGCGATTGCCGCTCGCGTGGTCGGCGCTCATGCCGCTGCCCTCGGTGCCGGCGACGACATCAGTGCTGGGGAGCGCCGACGGTCCACTGTTCGATTGGGCGCAGGCGACGGCGGCCGCCATCGGCACCGTCACGCACCGGCTGCTCGCGCAACTGGCCCACGAGGGCATCGCCGCCTGGTCGGCTGCGCGCGTGTCCGGCGAGCGCGCGCGCATCGTCGTCGAGCTCGCCGGCGAAGGCGTCGATGCGGCGCTGTGCGACGCGGCTGCGGACGCTGTGCTCGAGGCGATGACACGAACGCTCGCCGACGACCGAGGGCAATGGCTGTTCGCGCCCGGACACGAAGACGCGCGCAGCGAATGGGCGCTGGCCGCGCTCGGCGAGCACGCGGTGGAACACGTCACGCTCGACCGCACGTTCGTCGCCGACGGCGTGCGCTGGATCATCGACTTCAAGACCGGACGCCACGAGGGCGGCGATGCGGAGGCATTCCTGGCGCGCGAAGTCGGGCGTTATCGCCCGCAACTCGAACGCTACGCACGGATCGTCGGCGGACTCGATTCGCGGCCGATCCGGCTGGCGCTGTACTTTCCACGGGTGGCGGACGGCTGGCGCGCGTGGCCATTCGCGCCGGCCGAGCCCGTCGGTTGACGGTCGCGACGCATTGGGGTCGACGCATTGGGGTCAGAGCTGTAATTCTCGGCTGGCTCGAACGATTGCCATTCCCGGCACCCTCCCGACCGAAAATTACAGCTCTGACCCCAATCAGCGATAGGGGTCAGAGCGATAACTATCGGCCGGCTCGACCAGAGGCATTCCAGGCGCCATCGGGGCCGACAGTTATCGCTCTGACCCCTAATGAAATGCGATATAATTCAAGCCTTTGCATTGATTGCCGACCGGGCGGACCGAGGGTCCGCGCACGGTGGGCTCCATAACGTGCGGATACATCGCGGACTTCCCTCCGCTGCCGTCAATCCTGTCGCCCTGACGATTGGCAATTTCGACGGCGTGCATCGCGGGCACCAGGCCATGCTGTCGCGGCTCGTCGAGGCTGCAGAAGACCTGCGCCTGCCGCCGGCGGTGCTGACGTTCGATCCGCATCCGCGCGAGTTCTTCGCGCGCG
>JBDTNR010000292.1:0-4946 GCA_039933655.1 Betaproteobacteria bacterium
TTCGCGCCGGGGCGCGGGCGGCGCGTGACGCTGCCCGCCGCGCCCGCACGAAGCCCCAAGCCGGCGGCGCCCGACGATGACACTGTTTCCGCAGTTCCTGCTGGACTCGCTGCTGCTGGGCGGGCTCTATTGCCTGATGGCGGTGGGGCTCGCGCTGGCGTTCGGCGTCACGCGGATCATCAACTTCGCGCACGGCGAGATGATCATGCTCGGCGCGTATGGCGCCTACATGTGCGCCGTGTACGCCGGCCTCGATCCCCTGGTGAGCCTGCCGCTGGTGGCGCTCGCGGTGGCGATCGTCGGCTACCTGGTCTTCCGGCTGACGCTCGAGCACGCGCTCGACGCGCCGCACATCAACCAGATCCTGCTGCTGTTCGGCGTGGGTCTCATCATCCAGAACCTGGCGGCGCTCGCGTTCACGGGTGACGAGCGCTCGGTGACCACCGTCTACTCGCTGGCCGCGGGATCGTTCTTCGGCGTCACCGTGCCCTACGGCCGGCTGATTGCGTTCGGCGTGTCGATCGCGCTGACGGTCGGACTGCTGGTGTGGCTGCGCCGCAGCGAGCTCGGCCGCGCGATCCAGGCAGTGGCGCAGCGCGCCGATGCGGCGCGCCTCGTCGGCATCAACGTCACCGCGATGTACATGCTGTCGTTCATGGTCAGCGCGGCGCTCGGCGCGGCCACCGGCGCCGTCGTCAGCTTCCTGCTGACCATATCGCCGTTCATGGGTTTCCACATGCTGGTCAAGGGTTTCGCCATCGTCGTGCTCGGCGGCCTGGGCAGCATCGGCGGCACGCTGATTGCCGCGTTCCTGCTGGCGTTCGCCGAAACCGGTGTCGCCTATTACGTGCCCGAAGGCGGCGGCTGGGCGGAAGGCGTCGCGCTGGTCGTGCTGTTCATCGTGCTGATCCTGCGACCGCGCGGAATTCTCGGCCATGCCGTCGATGATTGAGCGGCGCGGAACGCGCATCGCGCTGGCCGTCGCGCTGTCGATCGGTTGCCTCGGCCTGCCGTTCGTCGCGACGGCGGTCGTCAACGACTGGATCGTGTCCGCCGCGAGCCTCATGATCCTCGCGATCAGCTGGAACCTGGCCGCGAACGCGGGGCTCATCTCGCTCGGGCATTCGGCGTTCTGGGGCCTCGGCAGCTATACGGCGATCCTCGCGGCGAACAAGCTCGGGCTGCCGATGGCGGTGGTGCTGGTGCCGGCGATGCTCGTCGGCGCGCTGGCGGGCGGCCTGCTGGCGGTGATCACGGGCCGCCTGAAGGGCATCTTCTTCGCGATCTCGACGCTCGCGCTGTCCGAGGGCCTGCGCGTGCTGGCCGTCATGCTGCCGGGCCTGACCGGCGGCGGCGAAGGGATGTACATGAATCCCAAGCTGCGGATGGGGCCCGAGTTCGTCGCGGCGCTGATGGTCGTCGGCGCCGTGGCCGCCGTATGGGTGTCGTGGGTGATGGCGCGGATGCCGTCGCACTACGCGTTCCGCGCGATGCGCGCGAACGAGGCCGCGGCGGAGATGCTCGGCGTGCATCCGGTGCGCTTCCGCGTCGGCGTGCTCGCGCTGTCGGGCGCGATGGCCTCGTTCGCCGGCGGCGTGCGCGTCTGGTACGGCGGCTTCATCGACCCGGGCATCGCGTTCGACCTGCACATCACGATCCTCGCGCAGATCGCGCCGATCCTCGGCGGCATCCACACCCTGGTGGGCCCGATCATCGGCTCGCTGCTCGGCGTGCTGCTGTCGGAGGCGACGCGCATCTGGCTCGGCACCAAGGGCTTCAGCCTGCTCGTCTACGGCCTGGCACTGGTGCTGTGCATCCTGTTCCTGCCCAACGGCGTCTGGGGCGGCATTCGCGACGGCTTTGCGCGCCGCGCGCGCTGGCTGCGGCGACACTCATGAAGCCGGCACTGCTCGAACTGCGCGGGCTGCGTGCCGGCTACGGCGACTCCGTCGTGCTCGACGGCGTCGACCTCACCGTGCGGCAGGGCGAGGTCGTCACGCTGCTCGGCGTCAACGGGGCCGGCAAGACGACGACGATGCGCGCGATCACGGGCCTTTTGCGGCCGTCGGCCGGGCAGATCCTGATCGGCGGCGTCGACATTACGGCGCTGCCCGCGCATCGCCGCGTGGCCGAGGGCATCTGCCTGTCGCCGGAGGGCCGCCAGGTCTTCCCCAACATGAGCGTCGAGGAGAACCTCTACCTGGGCTCGACGGACAAGCGCGTGCGCGCGCAGCGCGCGCAGTCGCTCGAGCGCGTCTACACAATGTTCCCCAAGCTCAATGAGCGGCGGCAGCAAAAGGCCGGGCTCCTGTCGGGCGGCGAGCAGCAGATGCTCGCCATCGGCCGCGCGCTGATGGGACAGCCGCGGCTCCTGCTGCTCGATGAGCCGTCGCTGGGCCTGGCGCCGATGATCGTCGGCGTCGTGTTCGACGCGATCCGCGAGATCGCGCGGACCGGCATCAGCATCCTCGTCGTCGAGCAGAACGCGCACGCGGCGCTGGGCGTGGCCGAGCGCGGCTACGTGCTGTCCGAGGGACGCATCGTGCTCGAGGGCTCGGCCAAGGAACTGGCCGCCACCGAGAGCATCCGCAATGCCTTCCTGCGCGGCGACGCCAACGCGCAACCCGCGCTGGCGGAAGCACCCGCCGCCGCGCCGGCGGCCACGGTCGCCGAAGGACCGATGCTCGAAGTGCGCCACCTGACGCGCAACTTCGGCGGCCTCGTCGCCACCGACGACCTGTCGTTCGCGGTCGGGCGCCACCAGTTCCTCGGCGTCATCGGCCCCAACGGCGCCGGCAAGACGACGCTGCTCAACCTCATCACCGGCTACCTGCGGCCAAGCAACGGCGCGATCACGCTCGACGGCAAGCGCATCGACGGCATGCGGCCGTACGACACCTGCCGTCTCGGCATCGGCCGCACGTTCCAGGTCGTGCAGCCGTTCGTCGAGATGTCGGTGGCCGACAACGTCATGACCGGCGCGCTGTTCGCGCGCGGCACCTCGGCGAAGATCGACGAGGCGCGCGAGCGCATCCGGCGCCCGCTCGAACTGGTCGGCCTCGCGCGCAAGGCGGACGTGCTGGCCGGCGCACTGACGCTCGGCGAGAAAAAGCGCCTCGAACTCGCGCGCGCGCTCGCCACCGAGCCCAAGCTGCTGCTGCTCGACGAAGTGATGGCGGGCTCCACCCACCGCGAAGTCATCGAGCTGATGCAGGTGCTGCGCGACATCCACGCCGCCGGCACGACGATCCTGATGATCGAGCATATGGTTCATGTCATCGTCGAACTCGCGCAGCACGTCGTCGTGCTGAACTTCGGCAGGAAGCTGGCCGAGGGCTCGCCGGAGGAGATCGTCGCGAACCCGGCCGTCATCGAGACGTATCTCGGCCGCGCGCCGGAGGCGGAGACCGCCGATGCAGGACGTTGACGTGCGGCCCCTCGCACTGGCCGATCACGTGGCGGGCGAAGGGCCGCCGCTGCTGCTGGTGCACGGCGGACGAGGCTCGCACCGGCACTGGGAGCGCGTGTTCGCGACCCTTGCGCAGGCATTCGAGGTGCACGCTCCGGATCTGCCCGGCTATGGGCTGTCGCCCGCTGTGCCTGACCTTGCCGACGGCCACGAATACGTGGCGCTCGTCGCCGCGTGCCTGTCGCCGCTCGTGCCCGCGGCCGGCGTTCATCTCGTCGGTTTTTCGTTCGGCGGCGCCGTCGCCGCGGGGGTGGCCCGCGCGTGGGGCGAGCGCGTCGTGCGGCTGTCGCTGATCGGTCCCGGCGGCTTCGGCCGCGCCGAGGGACGCCGGCTCGTCACGCGCAGCCGCAGCGATACCGACGGCAGCGATGCCGCGTACCGCGATGTCATCCGCCACAATCTCGCCGCCACGATGTTTGCCGATCCGGCGACCGTCGACGATGCCGTGACCAACCAGCAACTGTGGAACATCGCGCACACCCGCTACGACAGCCTGAACGTCAGCCTGCAGAAGCGGCTGCAGGACGACCTGGCGCACATCGCGTGTCCGGTGCAGGCGATCTGGGGCGCGCGCGATGCGTACGCGTATCCGTCGCCGGCCGAGCGTGCCGAGCGCGTGCGCGCCGTGCGGCCCGACGCCCGCATCGTCATCGTGCCCGACACCGGCCACTGGGCCCAATACGAACGGCCGGGCGCGATTGTCCGGCTGCTGCTCGACTTTCACGCGCCGCACGCGGCGCCCTCGGAGACCTCATGAAATACGAAACAATCGCAGTCGAACAGGATGGCGCGAGCCTCGTCGTGACCTTGCGGCGGCCCGAGCGCCGCAATGCGGTGAGCACCGTTGTAATGGGCGAGATCATCGCCGCGGCCGAAGCCGCAGACGCCGATCCGTCGGTGCGTGCGGTGATCCTCACCGGTGGCACCGAGTATTTTTCGGCGGGCGCCGACTTGAACGACGCGCTGGCGATCTCGTCGCCGGCCGAGGGTGTGGCGTACTTCAGGAAGTGGCACCGGCTGTGCGGCACGCTCGAAGAACTGGGCAAGCCGGTGATCGCGGCCGTCGAGGGCTTCTGCATGACCGGAGGCTGCGAATTGGCACTCGCCTGCGACATCCGCGTCGCCGGCGCCGGGGCGTCGTTTGCCATCACCAGTTCGAAGATCGGCACCGTGGCGGGCGCCGGCGGCACGCAGCGGCTGCCGCGCATCGTCGGCCCGGCCAAGGCGCTGGAGATCATGTTCTCCGGCGACCCGATCGACGCCGACGAGGCGTACCGCATCGGCCTCTTGAACCGTCTCGTCGCCAAGGGTGGCGCGCTGGCGGAGGCGAAGGCGATGGTGAAGGTCTACGAAAACCGCGCGCCAATTTCGCTCGCGTGGATCAAGCGCAGCGTCCATCGCGGCATGCAGATGGACCTGGCGTCGGGCATCGAGTTCGAGACGTTCCTCGTGTCGACGATCTACCAGACGGCCGATC
>JBDTNR010000293.1:0-4945 GCA_039933655.1 Betaproteobacteria bacterium
TCGGCCCGCGCTACCAGGCGCGTCCGGGCGGCTACCTGCGCATCCTGAAGTTCGGCTTCCGGCAGGGCGACGCGGCACCGATGGCCCTCATCGAACTCGTCGGGCGTCCCGACGCCGACGCGACGCCGGAAGGCACGAAGGCCGAGTAGCAGCAGCGCGCGCGGGGCCTTGCTGCCCGACGCGCTGCCGTGCGAGGTTCGTGCCCTGCCCGGAAGTAACCGGAACGCCGGGCCATCGCGCCCGGTTTTCTTTTGTGTCGTGGTGCCCCTCGTGTAGCATCGTCACCTTGCACACGATGTGACGCACATGCCAGAAACCATTCTCGTAACAGGCGGCGCGGGCTACGTCGGCTCCCACATCGTCGTCGAGCTCGCGCGCGCCGGCTATGCACCGGTCGTACTCGACAATTTCGCGAACAGCACGCCCGCAGTGCTGCCGCGACTGCAGGCGCTCGCCGGCCGGCCGGTGCCGTCCGTCACGGCCGACGTGCGCGACGTCGCGGCGCTACGCGCGGTCTTCCACGACCATCCGATCGCGGCGGTCATCCACTGCGCCGGCTTGAAGGCGGTCGGCGAGTCGGAGGAGCGCCCGCTTGCCTACTATGACGTCAACGTAGGCGGCGCAATCGCACTGGCGGAGGTGATGGGCGAAGCGGGCGTCGCGACGCTCGTCTTCAGTTCCTCGGCGACGGTCTACGGCCAGCCCGAAGACTTGCCAGTGACCGAGGCCGCCGCGCTGCGGCCGCACAGCGTCTACGGGCGCACCAAGCGCGTCGTCGAGGATTTCCTGCGCGATCTCGCGCATGCCAACGGCAACTGGCGTATCGCGATCCTTCGCTATTTCAATCCCGCGGGCGCGCACTCGTCGGGCATGCTGGGCGAGGCGGCGCGCGGCCGACCGAAAAATCTGCTGCCGCTGCTCTGCAAGATCGCCGCCGGCGAACTCACCGAGGTCGCGATCTTCGGCGGCGACTGGCCGACCCACGACGGCACCGGCGTTCGCGACTACCTGCATGTGCAGGACCTGGCGGAAGGCCACGTCGCCGCCCTCAAGTACCTTGCCAGGTCGCAGGGCGCATTGACGCTCAACCTCGGGGCGGGCCGCGGGCATTCCGTGATGGAAGTGGTGGCGGCATTCGAGGCGGCGTGCGGACGCCGGATCACGAAGTCGATCGCGCCGCGCAGGCCCGGTGACGTCGCGTCCTATTACGCCGATCCGACGCGTGCGGAGGAACTGCTCCAATGGCGAGCGACGCGCGACCTCGCCGTGATCTGTGCCGATGCCTGGCGGTGGCAAAAAAACGGCGGCCGATATTGATCGGCAGACCGGAGTCACGTTGAGCGACAGGGTCCGGCTCGCTGACGTGGCTGCCCCCCGCAGGTCCGACCTTGCGGTGGCGCGTCCAAAAGGGTCAGACTCGAAATCCGCCGGATACAGTTCGGCGTGTCGATGTTCAGCTGGCGGATTTCGAATCTGACCCTTTCATGCGAATAGCCGACGTTCGTACCCACGTCCTGGAAGCGCCGCTGACGGTGCCATTCCACTGGTCGTTCAACGGCACGCGCACGCGCGGCGCGTGCCTCGTGGAGATCGTTGCCGACGACGGCACCACCGGCTGGGGCGAGTGCTTTGGTCCGCCGGCATTGAACTCGGCGATCGTGCTCGCGTATTCGGCGCGGCTGGTCGGGCGCGACCCGCTCGCCATCGAAGCCATCTGGGAGGATATTTACGGCGCGTACCGCGACCAGGGGCAGAAGGGGCTCGCCATCAGCGCGCTCTCCGGCGTCGATATCGCGCTGTGGGATTTGAAGGGTCGCCACTTCGGCGTGCCCGTGCACCGACTGCTGGGCGGGCCGCTGCGTACCGAGGTTCGTGCGTATGCCACGGGCACCTATCGCGTCGAACACGGCGATCCATTCGATTACGTCGTCGACGAAGTCGCGGGCTATGCACGGCAGGGCTTTCACGCGGCGAAGGTGAAGATCGGCTTCGACGTGGCCGCCGACGCGGACTTGATCCGCGCCGTGCGGCGCAAGGTGGGCCCGAACTTCGGCCTGATGCTGGACGCGAATCACGGCTACGACGCGATCGAGGCCATCGCGCTCGGACGCGCGGTCGCCGACCAGAACATCGGCTGGTTCGAGGAGCCCGTGATCCCCGAGGACCTCGCGAGCTACCGCGACGTGCGGCATGGCCAGCCGATTCCGGTTGCCGGTGGCGAATGCGAGTACACGCGCTGGGGCTTCCGCGAAATCTTCACGTCGCGCGCGATGGACATCGTGCAGCCGGACACGTGCGCGGCGGGCGGCCTGTCCGAATGCAAGAAGATCGCCGACATGGCGGCCGCGTTTGGCATCCGCTACGTGCCGCATGTCTGGGGCACCGGCGTCGCGCTGGCCGCCTCGCTGCAGCTGCTCGCCGTGTTGCCGCACAGCCCGCTGCGACGCACGCCGCAGGAGCCGATCCTCGAGTTCGACCGCTCCGAGCATCCGTTTCGGCAAGCGGTGCTGACGCGTCCGCTCGAGCATGAACGGGGCGTCGTGCAGATTCCCGATGGGCCGGGGCTCGGAATCGAAATCGATCGGACCGCGCTGGAGCGCTTTCGCGCGCCAGTGGGGTAACGTCCCCCCCGACGCTCGCTTTGCTCGCCTCCCCCCAGGGGGCGGCGACCACGGGGGGGCCCTTCGGTCGCCGGGTCCCCTCGACGCTCGCTGCGCTCGCTAACGATCGCTTCAAACGGGCGTGGGCAGCGCGGCCACCTTGATCGCCTCGACACGGATCTGCTCGGTCAGCTCCGCCTTGAGCGCGGAGAATTCCGGCGCGGTCTTGATCGTGTAGTGGCGCGGATGCGCCAGCGTGACCGCCACTTCGGTCTTGATGCGGCCCGGCCGAGCGCTCATCACGACGACGCGGTTCGCCATGAAGATCGCTTCCTCGATGTCGTGCGTCACGAAGAGCACGGTCTTCCGGTCCGACTCCCAGATCGACAGCAGCAGTTCCTGCATCAGCGAGCGCGTCTGGTTGTCGAGCGCGCCGAACGGCTCGTCGAGCAGCAGGATCTTGGGATCGTTGGCCAGTGCGCGGGCGATCGCCGTGCGCTGCTGCATGCCGCCCGACAGCATCTTCGGATAGTGGTGCTCGAAACCGGTGAGTCCCACCTTGTCGAGCCAGTAGCGCGAGATCTCATCCTGGCGTGACTGCGCCATGCCGCGTTCGCGCAGGCCGAAGCACACGTTCTGCCGGATTGTCAGCCACGGAAACAGCGTGTAGCTCTGGAACACCATGCCCCGGTCGACGCCGGCGCCGGTGACCGGTACGCCGTCGAGCAGCACGCGGCCACGGGTCGGCGTGTCGAGGCCCGCGACGATCCGCAGCAGCGTCGACTTGCCGCATCCCGAGGGCCCGAGGATCGTGATGAAGTCGTTGTCGACGACGCTCAGCGACGTCGGCACCAGCGCCTCGGTCGGCGGGCCGTCGCGAATGCCGGGAAACGTGCGCGCGACGCCGTCGATGACGAGCTTGCTCATCCGCGGTTTCCTTCCGTGGTCATCGCGGCCAATCGCATCGAATGGCCATTGGGCTAGGCCAGGCTCCACGGAAAGAGCCGCTGATTGAGCCACTTGAACAGGAAGTCGGAGACGAGGCCGATGATGCCGATGACGATGATGCCGAAGATGATCTGGCCGGTGTTCAGAAGCGCCTGCGAGTCGGTGATCATGTGACCGATGCCGGACGACGCGCCGATCAGTTCGGCGACGATCACGTAGGTCCACGCCCAGCCCAGCACCAGGCGCAGCGTCTCGGCGATCTGCGGCGCCGCGCTGGGCAGCAGCACGCGGCGGACGATGCCGGACGCGGACGCGCCGAGCGTGTATGCAGCCTCGACGAGATCCCGGCGCGTCGCGCCCACGATGACGGCCACCATCAGCACGATCTGGAAAAACACGCCGATGAAAATCACCAGCAGCTTCTGCGTTTCGCCGATGCCGGCCCACAGGATCAGCAGCGGGATGAACGCCGACGCCGGCAGATAGCGCGCGAACGACACGAAAGGCTCGAAGAACGCCTCGATCGGCTTGTACGCGCCCATCGCGATGCCGAGCGGAACGCCGAACATCGTCGCAAGGACGAAGCCGCCGCCGACGCGCCACACCGTCACGCCGACGTCCTTGATGAAACCGTGCTGGGTGAAGAGCGCGTAGCCCTCGTCGAGCATCGTCAACGGATCGGCGAGAAACGTCTTCGACACGAAGCCACCGAACGTCGCGATGCTCCATGCCCCGACGAAGACGACGAAGAACGCGATGCCGTAGACGATCTTGCGTGTCTGGCTGACGGGCTTGAGAGGCGTCATCGGTCTCTGGGGCCGATATCCACTCTGCATCGTCGTTCCCGCGCAAGCGGGAACCCAGCGGCGTTGGGTTCCAAAATCGTCCGCTCCGCCGTTCTAGCTCGTCGTTCCCGCGCAAGCGGGAACCCAGCGGTATCCGCTCGCAACGCCGCTGGATCCCTGCATTTGCAGGGATGACGCCTGCCCTACGCTTTGCCGCGCGCTTCGCGCTCGCAAAACGTGGTCAGTCGTCACTTGATGAACTGGGTGTCGACGATGGTCGTGAGGTCGGGCTTCTGCTTGATGATGCCCATCTCCAGCAGCAGGTCGGCGGCCTCAGCGCTGAATTTCTGGAACTCGCCGCTGAAAAACTGCTGGTTGGCGGCCTTGTCCTGCCAGCGCAGGTACGCGGCGGACTTGCCGAACTGCTCGCCCGTCTGCTTGACGTCCGCGCCCATGATCTCGTAGCTCTTCTTCGGGTCCTTCCTGATCATCTCCACCGCCTCGAAGTAGCTGTCGACCATCGCCTTGACCGCCTTCGGGTTGGCCTTGATGAATGCCGGCGTGCAGCCGAACGTGTCCATCACCATCGGGTAGTCGAGCGTCGTCGCGATG
>JBDTNR010000294.1:0-4927 GCA_039933655.1 Betaproteobacteria bacterium
CCCAGGCGCCGAGCGTCGGGTTCTCCCAGTCGTCCTCGACGAAGCGGACGTCGTTCTTGGTGAGATCGAAACCCAGCGCCGCAAGCGATCCGAGATAAAGGTCGAGGATGTCGGTGGGCGAGGGCTTCAGCACCACCTGGAACTGGTGATGCTGGTGCAGGCGGTTCGGGTTCT
This sequence comes from Betaproteobacteria bacterium, assembly GCA_039933655.1. Lineage (GTDB taxonomy): Bacteria > Pseudomonadota > Gammaproteobacteria > Burkholderiales > Casimicrobiaceae > VBCG01. The sequence continues at coordinate 175 of JBDTNR010000294.1, forward strand.
CGCCGTAACGACCGTCCTTCGGGCGGCGCGACGGCTGCACGTAGGCGGCGCGCCATGGCTCGGGGCCGAGCGCGCGCAGGAACGTCGCCGTATGCGATGTCCCGGCGCCGACTTCCATGTCGTAGGGCTGCAGCAGCGCGCAGCCCTGATTGCCCCAATATTGCTGGAGCGTGAGAATGATCTGCTGAAAAGTGAGCATCGTGGAGTGTTCGGCGCGCCGTCGCGCGTGCATGCCGTAACTGCTTGAAAAACCGGATTTTACCGGTTTCCGCCGACGATTACCCGGCAGAGGACCCCGGGCGGCGACGCGCGAGCGTCCCCGCCGCGAGCAGCAGCACGGACGCGAGCGCCAATGCTGGCGCGTCGCCGAAGCGCAGGTACGGCGTATCGCCGGTGCGTCCCGCGATCTCGACCTCGAGCACGCCGGCAACGAACCACGGCAATTCGGCGAGGACGCGCCCGTCGTGCGCGATCGCCGATGTGATGCCGGTGTTCGTCGCGCGCAACATCGGACGGCCGGTCTCCAGCGCGCGCATCGCCGCGATCTGGTTGTGCTGACGCGCCGCGATCGAGCGGCCGTACCAGGCGTCGTTGGTGACGTTGACGAGCAGCGTTGCCGCGCGGGCAGCGCCGATCAGTTCGGCGCCGAACACGTCCTCGTAGCAGATGTTGACCGCCACCTTCTGCCCGGCCACGTCGAATGGCGGTTGCTGTGCGGGACCGGCCGCCTGGTCGGCAAGGGGAATGGCGAGCACGCTGTTGATGAACCAGCTGGTGAGCGGCTTCAACGGAATGCGCTCGCCGAATGGCACCAGATGGTGCTTGCGATAGAGCTGCGGCGCGGCAGCGCCCAGGCTCACGACGCTGTTGTAGATGCGCTCGCCTTCGCCGGCAGCGAGCGGCGGATCAGCGATGAAGAGGCCGACGAGCACGCTGCCGTCGCGCGCGCGCGCCGCCGTGGCCAGCCGCAGGAACACGCTGCCGGGAATCTCGTCGGCGAACTGCGGAAACGCGCTTTCGGGCAGGACGACGAGGCGTCCCTTGCTGATGCGCACCAGGTCCTCGTACAACTCGTAGTTGCGCGGCCGGAACTCGGGATCGAACTTCTGCGCCTGCGACACGTTGCCCTGGATCAGCGAGACGGCGACGGGACTGCCGAGCGGCGTCGTCCATTCGATGCGCGTGAGCGCTGCACCGACACCGACGATCGCGGTGATGCCGGCGAGACAGGCCACGACGGACAGGAGGCGCGCGGAGGCGAGCGCGCCGATGATCGCGGCGACCGCCGCCGCGCACAGGGCGACGGCGAGGGAGACCAGAAACACGCCGCCGAGCGGCGCGTATCCGGCGAGCGGCAGCATGCCGCCGGGCAGCAGTTCCGCATAGCCGACCGACAACCAGGGAAAGCCGCTGAACACGTAGCCGCGCAGCCATTCGCAGAGTGTCCAGGCGGCCGCCGCGGCAACGAGTCGAGCGAAGGAATCCGTGCGCGTAAACCGGACGACCACCCAACCGGCCAGCGCCGGCCACAGCGCGAGATAGGCGACGAACCCCGCCGTCGCGACGATCGCGACCGGCATCGGCATGCCGCCGAAGGTCTCCAGCGCGATGTAGACCCACGACACGCCGAAGCCGAAGAGGCCGCAGCCGAACGCGAAGCCCAGCCATGCGCCATCGCGCGCGGTGGACGCGCCCTGCCACAGCCAGAACAACAGCGCGAGCGCGGCCAGCGTGACCGGCGGCAGCGCGAACGGCGCGAACGCGAAGACGGCGAAGCCGCCGGCGGCGAACGCCAGCAGGCGCGTCATGCGTCGGTATCGGCCGGCGGCGCAGGGGCGATGCGCTCGACGTGCAGCGTGTGCAGCCGCCGGCTGTCGGCACGCAGCACGCGCAGCCGCAGGCCTTCCAGCGTTGTCGTCTCGCCGCGCTTGGGCAGGCGCCCGAACGCGCGCAGCACGAGGCCGCCCACCGTGTCGAACTCGTCGTCCGGCAGTGAGGTGCCGAACTGCTCGTTGAAATCGGCGATCTCTGTCTGCGCCTTGACGCGGAACTTGCCGTTCGCCTCGGCGATGATGTTGTCGTGCGTTTCGTCGAAGTCGTATTCGTCATCGATGTCGCCGACGATCTGCTCGAGCACGTCCTCGATGGTGACGAGTCCGGACACGCCGCCATACTCGTCGACGACGATCGCGATGTGGTTGCGGTTGGCGCGGAACTCGCGCAGCAGCACGTTCAGCCGCTTCGACTCCGGCACGAAGACCACCGGCCGCAACGTCTCCCGCAGCGTGAAGGCCTCGGGATTGGCATAGTAGTTGAGAAGCTCCTTCGCGAGCAGGATGCCGATGACGTCGTCCTTGCTCTCGCCGATGACGGGAAAGCGGGAGTGGCGCGTCTCGACGACGACGCCGATGAAGTCGGGCACCGCGTCGTCGACCGAAACGCAGTCCATCTGCGCGCGGGGGATCATGATGTCGCGGACGGTCGTCTCCGATACCGACAGCACGCCTTCGATCATGCTGAGCGCATCGCCGTCGAGCAGGTGACGCTCGAAAGCGCCGCGCAGGACGTCGAGCAGTTCCTCGCGGTCGTCCGGCTCGCGCAGGAGCAGCGCCGTGAGGCGCTCCATCAGAGTCGGCTTGTCGCCGTTCTTGTCGTCGTCGCTAGCCATCGGCGTAGGGGTCGGGCAGCGACAGCCGCGCGAGGATCGCGGTCTCGCGGGCTTCCATGGCGGCCGCGTCGGCGGCGCTCTCGTGGTCGAATCCCTGCAGGTGCAGCATGCCGTGGACCACCAGATGGGCGTAGTGCGCGGCCAACGTTTTCCCCTGTGCCTCCGCTTCCTTGCGCACGACCGGCGCACACAGGACGATGTCTCCGGCGCGCGGTTGCTCGTCATCGTACACGAACGTCAGCACGTTCGTCGCATAGTCGCGCCCGCGGTACTCGGCGTTGAGCGCGCGCCCTTCGATCGCATCGACGAAGCGCACGGTGACGGTGGCGTCGCCGAGCTGCGCGGCGCGGACACAGCGCCGCACCTGCGCGCGCGTCGGCAGTTCGTCCGCGTTGCTCGCGTATTGGACGGACAGCGACAGCGCGGCCGCGCGTTTCATCGCGCCCCAGCTTCCGCCAACGCCAGCAGCCGCGCGAACAGGCGTGTCACCAGCGCGTCGTCGAGTGCGAGCAGGTTGTCGCCCACACTGATTTCCAACTGCGACGCGCCCGGGAACCCCGATGGTGCGAACCGACCAGCGATCCAGGCGCCCTCGTCCTCGGCGATGCGGTCGCGGGCGGCGGCCAGCGCGTCCGGCGTGGCGGGCAGGCGGACATGGAACATGTTCACCTGTGGCGGATCGGGCAGGACGCGCACGCCCGGCACCTGCGCCAGTGCGGCGGCCAGCGCCAGCGCGCGGGCGCGGTACGCCGGCATCCGCGCGAGCTGGGCGTCGAGGCGCATCGCCGCCGACGCGACATAGGGAAGCAGTTGCACGAGCGTGCCGCCATGGCGCTTGCGCCACTCGCGCGCCTCCGCGACGAACCCGGCATCGCCGGCAAGGAGCGCGCCGGCCAGCGCGCCGATGCCCTTGTAGAAGGAGACGTAGATGGAGTCGAAGTGCGCGCCGATGTCGGCGCAGGTCAGCGGCGCATAAGCCTCGCGCGCTTCCCACAGCCGCGCGCCGTCCATGTGCAGCGCGACGCCGCGCCGCCGCGCCAGCGTCGACAGTTCGGAGAGCTCGTCCCAGGTGGGCAGCTGGCCGCCGATTTCGCGCGCCGGCAGCTCGACGAGCAGCGCGGCGAGGCGATCGGGGCATGCCGAGAGGTCGCGCGCCAGTGTCGGGCGTTCGCGCGGTCCCAGCAGCACGCCTTCGAGCCGCTGCAGCCGCGAATAGGCGCGGAGCTCGTGCAGCTCGAGGTGCGACGTCGGATGCATGGCGAATAGCGCGGTGCCGGCGCGATCGGCATGGATGCGCAGCGCTATCTGCTGCGCCATCGTGCCGCTCGGCATGAAGACGCCGGCCTCCTTGCCCAGCAGCGCAGCGACCTTGGCCTCGAAGCCGGAGATCAGCGGACCGTCGCCATAGCGGTCGGCGGCAAAGCCCTGGGCCGCGCACCACTGCCCGACCTCGATCATGTCCGCGCCGGGCGCGCTGTCGCGCGGTCCGCCGACGACGGTCGTGCAGCGTCCGCGCAGCGCGTCCCGTTCCTGCGGCGGCAAGGGCGTCGCGGCGCGGCTCAAGGGCGCGGCGGCTTGCTGCCGGCGGCGCGCTTGACGGCCTCGCGGTCGTAGGCGTCGATGATCTTCTGCACGAGCGGGTGGCGGACGACATCGGCGCTGCTGAAGTGCCGGAACGCGATGCCGCGGACGCCTTCGAGAATCCGCGCCGATTCGACGAGCCCGCTCTTTTGCCCGCGCGCCAGGTCGATCTGCGTGACGTCGCCGGTGATGACCGCCTTGGTGCCGAAGCCGATGCGCGTCAGGAACATCTTCATCTGCTCGGGCGTCGTGTTCTGCGCCTCGTCCAGGATGATGAACGAATGGTTGAGCGTGCGGCCGCGCATGTAGGCGAGCGGGGCGACCTCGATCGTCGTGCGCTCGAAAAGCTTCGCCACCTTGTCGAAGCCCATGAGGTCGTACAGCGCGTCGTAGAGCGGCCGCAGGTACGGATCGACCTTCTGGGCGAGATCGCCGGGAAGAAAACCCAGACGCTCGCCGGCCTCGACGGCCGGACGCACCAGCACGATGCGCTTCACGGCATCG
>JBDTNR010000295.1:0-4922 GCA_039933655.1 Betaproteobacteria bacterium
CGCAGGCAGGTCTGGCGAACTACCTGCTGGTCGAGCACGGAGCGCGCGAGATCGGACAGCATCCAGCCGAGCGGCAGCGGTATGCGCTGCGCCTGCGGCGCCTCGGTCGCTGCGACCGCGGGATCGCCGCGGATATCGTCGACGGCGTTGGCCGGACGGTAATACTCGAAGCGTCCCGGCGGCAGGCCGTCGCCGCGGCTTAAAGTCGCGCGGCGCAGCGCGGCCTGTGCCTGCGTGCCGCGGGCATCGCGCGTGTTGAGCAGCGTGACCGGTCCGGCGCGCGTTTCGACGAGCCACGGCAGCGCTCGCGCCGGATTCAGGACGGGCGGGTCGACCTCGGCCGGCGCTTCGGCGTAGGGATCGTTCTCCATCACGATCGCCACCGGCCGGATGTCCTTCTCGAGCCCCGTTTCGTGCGCGGCCGTGAGCAGGGCGAAGAGCGCGTCGGTAAGCGTCGTCGTGCCCGAATTCTCGAAGTAGCCGCCGTCGACGATGTGGCCGGCGACGTCGCCGGACGGTGTTTTCACCGTGCCCGCGGGACTTACGTACATGAAGCGCGCCGACAGGTGCGCCGCCGTGCTGTTCGACAGCGGATGCCCGATGGCGGCGCGCAGGTCCACCGTGTCGGGAAATTCGCGCGGCAGCACGGCAAGCGGACTGATCAGCGCGCGCCGGCCTTCTTCGACGGTCGTCGTGTTGAGCAGCACCAGCGGCACGGTTGATGCCGGATCGGGATCGGCCAGCGTTTCGAACGACGCCGCCATCCATTCGCCGCCGCGCGCGCCCATGACGTCGTCCCAGCGCTTTTCCCACCCGCGCTCCATCGCGCGGGCACGGTCCACATGCGGCACGGCAAATGGCAGAAAGCGCGCCACCAGGTCCGGGTACAGGAGCGCGCCCAGCGTGGGTGCCAGGAAATCGCCGGCAAGTATCTGCGTCGCGCAGTCCGCCACCGGCTGGTTGCCGTACCGGCCTCCGCAGCCGGCAAATGCGGGATGGGCGGCCCGCGCGCGCACCAGCCCCGCATAGACGATGACGCCCAAGCTGCCGCCGGACACGCTGCTGATCGCGAAGGTTCGCCGGGCAAAATCGGGGTCGAGGTCGTGGCGGAATCCCAGCAGTCCCGCGGTCCAGTACGCGCTGCGGATGCCGCCGCCGGAGGCGGCGACGAGATACACCGGAAACGGCTGTCCGGTGCGCGCCACGTACGCGGTGATTTCGTCGCGCCGCGCGTTGAGCCAGCGCTTGGCATGGCCGCAGACCGGATAGCGCGGCACCGACTTCGCGGCGGGTGCGCCGGGAGTTCCCTTCACCGCATTGCAGTCGTCGGGGCGTGCCGACGCGACAACAGTTCCCTCGAGCGTGCGCACCGCGTGGTTGTCGTTCCACAGACCGAACACGACCGCCGCCAGCAGGAACAGTGTGAAAAGCGGCACGCCGTGCCAGCGGTGCGACAGCCACACCAGCATGCTTCCGAACGGAATCCACGCCGCCAGCGCCGCCAGCAGAATCGGCGCGGCGCCGAACCATGGCGCCGTCGTCGCGGCGTCGATGGCAAACAGCACGAACAGCGTTACCGTGACGCCGCCGGTGATCCACAGCGTCGCCCGGTCGAACGCCGGCAGCGATGTCCAGTCGAGGTGACCCCGCGCGGCGTCCGCCGCGGGGCGGCGGATTCGCATCATCGGCACCCGGCGGCGAAAAACGATGAACGCCACGAAGACGACGGCGCCCACGAACATCGCCGCAGCGATCCAGCGCATCTGCTGCGCGAACGGCGTGGCGTACTCGACGTATGCGTCGGCGGCAATCCACATCGCCGCGGGCACGGCGAAGGCCGCCACGGCGCCCAGCGTGCGGGGGACGGCGACGCGCAACGCGAGTTCCGCGCCTTCGGGTTCGGGCGCGCCGGGCATCCGCAGGCTCGTCAGCATGCGCGCCCACGCCCAGCCGTTGACGCACCACAGGAGTGTGGCCAGCAGCAGGATCGCCATCTGCACGAGATCGCGCAGCGTGCTGCGCCGCGCGGCGAACTCGCGCAGTACTTCCTGCGCCTGGTCGTTGGCGAGCAGCGCCACCGTGCCGATGGCGACGAACACGACGGAAAAACGCACGAGCCACAGGACGCGGCCGAGCGCGCGCACCCAGTCCCATGCGCGCAGCCACGGCGGAAGCGGCGGTTCGGGACCGGGCATTGTCGGCCTCATCTCATCGGTGTCGGTCCCGCTACGCTACCCCCGACTCCGGATCGCCGGCAACATGAATAATCTGCACCCGGCCCGCCGCGTGCGCCGGCGCTCACTCGGCCTTGATACCCGCTGTCTTCACCACCCGCCCGTACTTCGCGAGGTCGGACTTCAGTTGCGCGCCGAAGGCGTCCGGTGTCCCGGGTGTGGCCGTGATGCCCAGCTTCGCGAGCTGCTCGATCATCTCCGGGCTGGCGAGCACCGCGTTCAGTTCGCGATTGAGCTTGTCGATGATGGGCTGCGGCGTCTTCGCCGGCGCCAGGATGCCGACCCACGAGCTGACGACGAAATCGGTGATGCCGCTTTCGACGAACGTGGGCACGTCCGGCAACGAACTCGAGCGCTTGCTGCTCGACACCGCGATGGCGTTGAGCTTGCCGCTCTTCACGTGCTGCTGCGCGCCGGCCACCGCGGTGAATACCAGGGGGATCTGGCCGCCGAGCGCATCGCTCATGGCCTGGCCGCCGCCCTTGTAAGGCACGTGGACCAGCTTCGAACCGGTCTGCTGGTTCAGTAGTTCGCCGGCGATGTGCGGGGTGCCGCCGATGCCCGAGGTTCCGTACGACACGCCCTTGGGATCCTTCTTCGAGTAGGCGATCAGTTCCTGCAGCGTCTTCGCGGGAAATGCCGGATGCGCAACGATGATCAAGTCGGCGTCGCCGATCTTGCCCACGGGCGCCAGGTCCTTCAGCGTATCGAACGGGACCGTGGCGAATACATGCGGGTTGATGACGAGCGTGCCGTCGAAACCCAGCACCAGCGTGTAGCCGTCCGGTACCGCGGTAACGACCGCCTGCGTGCCGATGTTGCCGGACGCGCCGGCCTTGTTTTCCACGACCACTGGTTGCCCGAGCCGCTTCGACAGCGCTTCGGCGATCACGCGGCCACTGGTGTCCGTCACGCCGCCAGGCGCGAAGGGGACGACGAGGCGGATGGGCCGGTCCGGATAGCTGCCCTGTGCGAACGCCACGAGCGGCAGCAGGCAGGCGGCGAGGCAGACCAGCAGGCGGTTCTTCATCATTTGAATGCTCCTTGTCAGTCGGCGTGCTTTTTGTCGAAATCCCAGACGTCCTGAAAACCCATCAGCACCGACAGTTGGGTGAAGTCGTAGAGCGGCACCGGTGCGCCGACCGAGGACCCGGTCGCCTTCAGGTGTCGATAGATGCCCGCCATTGCCTGGACCGCAGCCAGCAGTGCCGCGACCGGAAAGATCGCGATGCGGTAGCCGATCGATTCGAGTTCGGCGCTGGCAAGCACCGGCGTGCGTCCTTGTTCCACCATGTTCGCGACCAGGGGGCGGTCGAAGCGGGCGCCGATGATGCGCATTTCCTCCACGCTTTCAGGCGACTCGATGAACAGGACGTCGGCACCGGCGTTGGCGTAGGCCTCGGCACGGCGGAGGGCCTCGTTGAGTCCGAGCGACGTGCGGGCGTCGGTGCGCGCGATGATGAGGAAGTCCGTGCTCGACCGCGATTCGACCGCCACGCGAATCTTCTTCACCATGTCCTCGGTGGGGATCACGCGCCGGCCGGGCGTGTGACCGCATTTCTTGGGGAACTCCTGATCCTCGAGCTGGATCGCGCTCGCGCCGGCCTCCTCGTATCCGCGGACGGTATGGCGAACGTTGAGCAGTCCGCCATAGCCCGTGTCGCCGTCGGCAATGAGGGGCGCGGTCGCCTGCGCCGCCATGCTGCGCACGCGGCCGACCATGTCGGTGTAGGTTGCAAGTCCGGCATCGGCAAGGCCGAGATGCGAGGCCACGGTTCCAAAGCCCGTCATGTACAGCGCTTCGAACCCGAACGTATTGGCGAGGCGCAGCGACACCATGTCGTGGACGCCGGGCGCCACCAGTAGCGCGCGGGAGGCAAGCCTTTGCTTCAGCGTGTTGGCGACCATGGCACGATTTTCAATGAAGGGGGACGATCCAGACCGTATCAGATCGTGTGGCCGTCACCCGATCCGGTCATCCGCTGGAACGGGTAAACGCTTCCCAGTCGCAGCAGTTGCGACAGCTCGTCCAGCGCCCGCCGCGATTCGTCGAGCAGCGCGTGGTCGGACAGGTCGGCAGGCGCCAGCCGGTCGCGATAATGCGTGCGAATCCAGGCATCCAGCGCGTTGGCCAGCGTTTCGTCGACGAACACGTTGGCGCCTATCGCGGCGCGTTCGTCGGCGGTGAGCCCGACGCGCAACCGCAGGCACGCCGGGCCTCCGCCGTTGCGCATGCTTTGCCGCAGGTCGAAGGTGGCCACTTCGCGAATCGGCCCGGCGCCACCTGCCAGCCGCCCGATGAACGCCGCCACGCGCGGATGCTCGATGCACTCGACCGGCGCGATCAGCAGCAGCCCGCCCGCGGCGCGGTCGACGAGCTGGCTGTTGAAGAGGTAGGTGGCGACGGCCTCGGCCAGCGCCTCGTCCGCGTCGCGCACGACGAGCGGCGTGAACGCCGGCCCGATCGCGCGCGCGAGATCGGCGAGCACCGCGTGCTGGTCGAGGAACGCGCGCTCGTGGCAGAACAGCACCGAACCGTGGCCGACGGCGATGACGTCGTTGTGAAAGACGCCGGCGTCGATCGCCTCCGGATTCTGCTGCGCGAACACGGTGGTTGCATTCGCGAGGCCGTGGCGGCGCGCGATCGCGAGCGCCGCCTCGCGCGTCTGCCGCGCCGGAAATCGCTTC
>JBDTNR010000296.1:0-4913 GCA_039933655.1 Betaproteobacteria bacterium
CGATAGGGTCCCTCACGGAATCATCTACTGCGATCGTAAAACCGGGGTGACCGAGGCAAACCCGGCCGCCCTCGAGATCCTTGGAACGTCGAGGGAGGGTCTTCTGGGGAAGCATCTCTCTGACCCCGGTTGGAGGACCCCGATTGAACCCGATCAGCGGCCGGCCTTCACGATGTCCAGATACCGCCACGGCTGCGAACGGAAGCTGTCCTTCTTGTAACCCTTCACCCACGGCTTGGCGACGGTGTTCTCGATCCGGTAGATACCACCGCCCATCGGCGCGTACGCCGCGATGATGTCCGTCATCCGCGCGTACAGCTTGTCGCGCTCGCCGCCGGACTTGGCTCGGCGGCTCTGCCGGAAGAGGTCGTCGTACTCCGCGTTGCGGAAAAACGACAGGTTCGTCTCGCCGCCGTTGGGACCGAACGCAAGCTGCATGAACGAGTCGGCGGACGTGGCCGTCCAGCCCACCTGCCACATCTGCAGCTGGCCGACCCGCGCCATCTTGACGAGGTCCGGCCACTTCTGCGTGACGAACTCGATGCGGATGCCGATGTCGCGCATGTTCTTCAGCCACAGCTCGTCGCGGATGCGGTTCTCGCCGGTCGGCGCGGAACCCATCTGCAGCGTCAGCGGCCTGCCGTCGGGCAACTCGCGTATGCCGTCGCCGTCGCGGTCCTTGTAGCCGAACTTGTCGAGAAGCGCCTTGGCCAGCACCGGGTTGTACGGCGTGCTGTTCTTGATCCCCCTGACGTGTCCCGGCACCTCGGGCGGGATCGGCTGGTTGGCGACGGCGCCTTGTCCCTGCAACCCGACGCGGATCAGGTCGTTCGGGTTGTACCCCATCAGCAGCGCTCGACGCAGCGCGATCCTCTCCGGCGTATATCCACCGACGATGGCGTCGTTCATGTTGAAGTAGGCAAAGAAGGCAAGGCCCGCTTCTTCCGATCGCTGCAGCGTCACGCCCTCCTTGGCATACGCCGGCAGCAGCCGATTGGCATCGTCGAGCATCCGCGAGACCAGGTCGCGCGGCACATCGACCAGGTCGAGTTCGTTGCTGTTGAAGCCCAGCAGCCGCGGATTCGACTCCTCGATCACCGCCACCTCGATGCGGCCGATCTGCGGCAGCCGCTTGCCTTTCATCGCTGCATGGGCCGCGCGCGCATCCGCGTCGGCATCGGCGGGCAGCGCCGGAAACCGCTCGTCGCGATAACCCGGATTGGCGTCGAGCACGATCCGCTGCGCGCGCCGCCATTCCTGCAGGCGGAAGGCGCCCGTGCCTACCGGATTGGCCATCGCCCAGCCGCTGGCATCGCCGTACTTCTCGATCACCTCGCGCGCGACCGCGGCGGTCTGGGTCGCCGTCAGCACCGCGAGGAAGGAGTAGTCGGGCTCGACCAGCTTCAGCTGCAGCGTGTAGCGATCGAGCGCGCGCAGACCCTCGATCTCGCGGGCGTAGTCGAGGCGGCCCGGACCCTTGGCCTGCGCCATTGCGTCGTCGATGCCGGTCAGGCGACCGCGCAACAGGAAGATGTTCGGCGAACGCATCACGGGATCGACGAGGCGCTTCAGCGAGTAGACGAAATCGTGCGCGGTCAGCTCGCGCCTGGCACCCTTGAACGCCGGGTCATCGGCAAAGTAGATGCCCTTGCGGATCCTGATCTTCCAGGTGAGGCCGTCAGCCGTGATCTCGGGCAGCGCCTCGGCCACGCGCGGCACGATCCGGTGCGGCCGCGCCAGGTAGTCGTACTCGTAAAGCGAATCGAAGATCACCGAGTTGATCGTGTTCGAGTAGAGGTCCTGCGCGGCCTGCGGGTCGAAACCCGTCTCCGCGATCGGGATCGCCGTCCGTAGCACCTTGGCGGGATCGGCCCATTTTTCCGGCGCCTGCGCGTGGGCCCCCGCTGCGAACGCCACGCCGATTGCCAACGCGAGTGCACGGATCATTCAACGGCCTTTCGCGGAACCTTGAGGTCGACGTCCAGGTATTGCCACGGATGCGGGTTGAACGGGTTGTACTTGTAGCCGACGACCCACGGATAGACGACGATGTTCTCGATGCGGTACGCGTTGACCTTCCACGGCGCGTAATTGGCGACGATCTGCGACATCTCGCGGGTGAGCTTCGCGCGGTCGGGGCCGGCGGGCAGCCTTTTCGATTCGTCGTACAGCCGGTCGAACTCCGGCAGCTTGAAACGCGACAGGTTGGCGAGCCCGGCATTGCCGCCGTAGAGCAGGCCGAGAAAGCCGTAGCCTTCGGTCGATGTCGACGTGTTGGCGAGCTGCCACATCTGCAGCTGGCCGTTGCGCGCCATCTTGAGGAGGTCGGGCCACTTTTGCGTGACCATCTCGATCTTGACGCCGATCGCCGTCATGTTCCGCTGCCACAGCTCGTCGTACTGCCGCTCGAGCGCCGAGGGCGACGTCCCGCGCTTCAGCACGAGCGGCTTGCCGTCGGGCAGGTCGCGCCAGCCGTCCTTGTCACGGTCGACGTAGCCGAATTTGTCGAGCAGCGCCCGCGCGCCGGCCGGATCGTACTTCGTGCTCGACTGGAACTTGGGGTCGTAGCCCGCCACCGGCGGTGGCACGATCTGGGTGGCGGGCAGCCCCTGGCCCTGGCGCACGACGCGGATCTCCTCCTCGACGTTGTAGCCCATGCCGATCGCGCGGCGCAGCGCGATCCTGTCGTTCGTGTAGCCGCCGACCACCGGGTCTTCCATGTTGAAGTACGTGTAGGTGATCGACGGCTGCACGCCGCGCTCGAGCATCACGCCGGCCTTGACGAAGCTCGGCTTCAGCGTGTTGTCAGGCTGCATCACATTGGGGACGAGGTCGGTCGGCACGTCGAGATAGTCGAGCTCGCCCTTCGCGAACGCGAGGACGCGCGGGTTGCCCTCCTCCATGATCGAGACCTCGACGCGGCCGACCAGCGGCAGCTTCTTGCCGTGCATCCGCGCATTGGCCAGCTTGTCTGCGGGATCCGTGCTGTCGACATAGGGAATGCCGCGAAAGCCGGGATTGGCCTCGAGGAGGATCCGCTGGCCGCGCCGCCAGTCCTTCAGCTTGTACGGGCCGGTGCCGACGGGGTTGGCCATCACCCATCCACTGGTGTCGCCGTGGGCTTCGATCACCTCCCGCGCGACGGCCGCCGCGCCGGTCCCGGTGAGATCCTCGAGAATGTCGAACCACGGATAGTTGAGTTTCAGGCGCAGCGTGTACTTGTCGACGACCTGCAGGCCCTCCACCGGCGCGTCGTAGTCGAACTTGCCTGTTGCCTTGGCCTTGGCGATCACGGCGTCCATGCCGACGATCTTGCCGTCGAAGAGCTCGAGTTGCGGCGAGCGCATCTTCGGGTCCACGATGCGCTTCCACGAGTAGGCGTAGTCGGCGGCCGTCAGCTCGCGCTTCTTGCCCTTGAACGCCGGGTCGTCGATGAAATGGATGCCCGGCCTGATCCTGATCGTCCACTGCTTGCCGTCCTTCGTGCCCTCCGGCAGCGCCACGGCGGTGTTCGGCACGATCCGGTGCGGACGCGCGTGGAAATCGTAGCGGTAGGGCGTCTCGAACAGCACGCGATTGACGTAGTTCGAGTAGACGTCGGACGTCGCCTGCGGATCGAATCCGGTCTCGGCCACGCGGAACACGACGCGCAGCACCTTGGCCGGATCGGCCTGCGCGGCCGCGGGGAGCGCGAACGCCATTGCCGCGGCGAGCACCAGCCACTGCGCGGCACGCCTCACTGGACCCCCTTGCGCGCCATCTTCATGTCGATGTCCAGGTATTGCCATGGATGAGTGTTGAACACGTTGAGCTTGTAGCCTTCGACCCACGTATACAGGATGATGTTCTCGTAGCGGTAGGCGTTGATCTTCCACGGCGCGTACGCCGCCACGATCTGCGACATCTCGCGCATCATCTTCGCGCGCTCGGGACCGTCGGGAAGCTGGCGCGACGCGAGATAGATTCGGTCATACTCCTTGTGCCGGAACCGCGCCAGATTCGAGAGGCCCGCGTTGGGTCCGTAAAGCAGTCCGAGAAAGCCATATCCTTCTGTCGTCGTCGAGCGGTTGCCGAGCTGCCACATCTGCAACTGACCGCCGTGAGCTCGCGCCGCTGGCCCTTGAACGCCGCATCGTCGATGAAAAAGGTGCCCGGCCTGACCTTGATCGTTCACGCGAGTCCGCCCTTGGAAATCTCGGGCAGCGCCGCCGCGGTGTTCGGGATGATCCTGTAGGGACGCGACACATAGTCGTACCGGAACAGCGGATCGAATGGCACGCGGTTCACGAAGTTCGAATAAAGGTCCAACGTGGCCTGTGGATCGAAACCGGTCTCGGCGGTGAGGAACGCAACCTTGAGCACCTTGTTCGGATCGGGTTGCGCCAGCGCGGCGCCTGCCGCGCACGCAAGAACCGCGGCGAGTGCCGCGGCGGCGAATCGGTTCAGCATCACAGCGCCTTTTCGATGTCACCGGCGATCGCTGCGGGCTCTTCGTTGGGTGCGTAGCGCTTGACCACGTTGCCCTTGCGATCGACCAGGAACTTGGTGAAGTTCCACTTGATCGCCTCGCTGCCGAGCAGGCCGGGTTTCTCGGACTTGAGGTACTTGTACAGCGGCGCCGCTTGTTCGCCGTTGACGTCCAGCTTGGCGAACAGCGGAAACGTCACGCCGTAGTTCAGCTCGCAGAACTGGGCGATCTCTTTTTCGCTGCCCGGCTCCTGCCCGCCGAACTGATTGCACGGGAACCCGAGGATCTCGAGTCCCTTGCCATGGAATTTTTCGTACAGCGCCTCGAGACCCTTGTACTGCGGCGTGAAGCCGCAGTTGCTCGCGGTGTTGACGACCAGCATGACGCGATCGCGGTAGCGGTCGAGCTTGACCGGCTTGCCGTGGATGTCGTTGACGGTGAAATC
>JBDTNR010000297.1:0-4909 GCA_039933655.1 Betaproteobacteria bacterium
CCGCCGCCGGAATAACCCGTACCGCCGCCTCCGCCACCGCCGCCGGAATAACCGGGACCGCCACCTCCGCCGCCACCGCCTCCGCCACCCGGGCGGCCCTGCGCGTCGGCGATGCCGTGCGCGACGAGTGCAGCAAACCCGACGACAACGATCGGAATCATTTTCATGAGGTCATGCCTCCCGCTACCTAGGATTGTCGGACCCCGCACCGGAAGACCAGTTCCTCCGGCCGGACGGTCGCCGGCTTCCGTTACAACCTGTTACCGCGAACGACCGCCAACGCCGGTGTGCGCCTGAGTATTCAACGGCTGGCGGACCCCGGGGTTGACATTGCAGGGGTTCGCCACGAACTTCGGTTGCGTCGACTAAAATAGTTCCTTTCGCCCAAACTCCGGAATTCGCCCATGGCTGCCGATCCCCGACCTTCCGCCGACGCCGCGATGGATGCCGCGTCCCTGTATCGCGAAGAAATCGTCACCGACCGCAAGGTAGGTACGATTCGCCTGCTGACGCCGATCAACGGCGACGGCTCGCCCGACGCCAGCCGACCGACGGTCTATACCGGCGAAGCGCAGATCATGACGAACATGGGCGCGCTGCCGGTCAGCTTCGAGATCGACGCGAAGGACCTCGCCGAAGCCGTCGCCGGCTATAGCGATGCCGCGCGCGTGGGAATCGAGCGCACGATGCGCGAGATCCAGGAAATGCGACGGCAGTCCTCGTCCGGGCTCATCGTGCCGCCCGCCGGTACTGCCAGCGCACTGACGGGCGGCATGGGCGGAATGGGCGGCATGGGCGGCGGCAAGATCCAGCTGCCGTAATACCGGCGGAGGGACGGCCCGCCAGGCTGTCGCGTCTCTCCCCGCCGGCCGGTTTGGCGGCACAATTCGGACATGACCAATACGGCCATCCTCGCGGCGTCCGCGCTGCTGCTCTTCGCGTACGCGCTCGAGCATTTCGGGCGGCGCTTCCGGCTGCCCAGCGTCGTCTTGCTGATCGTGGCCGGGCTCGTCGCGCGCCAGGTCCTGGATGCGTTCGCCCTGCACTACCGCTGGGTGGAGCCTATCGTGCCCGTCATCGGGACGATCGGGCTCATCCTGATCGTCCTCGAAGGCGCGCTCGACCTGACGGTGACGCGCGAGCGCCGCGGACTCATCGTGATGGCGGCGGCGTCGTCGCTGCTCGGACTCGTCACGTCGCTGACCGCGTTCGTCCTGATTTTCAGCTACCTGCTCGGATTTACCTGGCAGGTGGCGATCCTCGCGGCGATTCCGTTTGCCGTCGTCAGCAGCGCCGTGGCGATTCCGAGCGCGGCGGGCCTTCCGGCCAAGCCGAAGGAATTCATCGTCTACGAATCGTCGCTGTCCGACATCCTGGGCGTGCTTGTCTTCTATTCGTGGCTGTCGGCGCAAGGCTCGGTCGAAGGCTTCACCGCCGATCTCGTCGGCGGCGGCGCGATTTCGGTGGTCGTCGCCATCGCGTCCGCGCTCGCGCTCTTCTATTTCATCAACCAGATCGATGACCACATCCGCTTCCTGCCGCTGCTGGCCGGCCTGGTGTTCCTGTACGCGATCGGCAAGGAACTGCACCTGTCCCCGCTGATCATCGTGCTCGTCTGCGGACTGCTGATCAACAACCCCCACCTCGCGACGTGGCATCCGAGGCTGCGCACGCTGCAGAGCGAGGACTACGACCATACGCTGCGCGAATTCAAGGGCATCGTCGCCGAGCTGACGTTCGCCACCAAGAGCTTCTTCTTCCTGCTGCTCGGCTACTGGACCGACATCTGGCAGATGCTGTCGGTCGAGGCGCTGCTGGTCGCCGTCGCGGGAGTCGCGTTCATCGTCGCGTCGCGCTGGGTGATCCTGAAGCTGCTGCGCCAGCAAGGCATCGCGCAACTCGTGTGGATCGCGCCGCGCGGGCTCGTCACCGTGCTCTTGTTCCTCAGCGCGCGCGAAACCGGCAAGCTCGACGCATTCCCGTTCGGCGCGGTGATGCTCGTCGTGCTGATGTCGGCCGCGCTCACCGCGTTCGCGCACCAGGGCGCGGCCGAGCCCGCGCCTGTCGCGGAGCCCGCCGCAAACCCGGGACCCGTCGCACCGCCGGAGAAGACGGGCACGGCCTCCTGACGTTCATCCGTACGGACGATAGCGGCGCCGCGGCAGCGTCGCGATCATCGTCGGCGCATTCCCCACCACGCGGAGGCGCCATGTCCCACTTGCTCGATCCCCTCACGCTGCCCGACCAGGCCGCCTATGCGGCCGCGCTCGACGAACTCGAGGACCTGATGCTCGCCGATCCCGGCACGCCGGGCGGTCGCCGCTTCGATGAACTCGTCGTGCTCATCGAGGAATACGAGGCGCGCCGCGACGGCTACGATCTCGCGCGGATGCGGCGCGCGCTCGCCGACGGCTGAAGCGCGTCGTTCAAGGCCGACGTCGGACAGGTCCGACACGCGAATAGAGGGATAACCGCTCCCGATGGCATGGTGCCGCGGCTACAGTGGGCGCGTCATCAACGTTCGCCGGAGATGCGCCATGACCTCCCAACGCCCTAGCCTCTCTCGCCCCGGATCCTTCGTCGCCGGATCGCTACTCGGCCTGTCCGCCGTAACGCCGGTGTTTGCCGCCACGCTCGACGGCCCGCTGCCGCCGCAGGACCTGTTGCTCTACGGGTCGCTCGTGCTGCTCACCGTCGGTCTGGCCGCGCGGCTGATGCGCGGCCACACGCCGGCGAACGCGGGTGTCGCCGAGGACGTGCCGGACATGCGCTGGTGGCGCGACGCCGAACCGCAAATGTAGCCACAACACGTTCCCGACCATGCGCACCAGGATCATTCACGCGGCATTGCTGTTCTTCGGAATCGCCGGGGCCTTCGCCCTCGCCGTTATCGTCTTCGCACCGATCGGCGGCATGCGCACGGTGGGGGCGGCGGCACTGAGCTGCGCGTTTGCCGGGCTGGGACTACAGCTCTACGCGCTG
Source organism: Betaproteobacteria bacterium (assembly GCA_039933655.1). Classification (GTDB taxonomy): domain Bacteria; phylum Pseudomonadota; class Gammaproteobacteria; order Burkholderiales; family Casimicrobiaceae; genus VBCG01. The sequence goes on from JBDTNR010000297.1 coordinate 2,983, forward strand.
CGTGAGGCCGACCCCCATGCGTTCATGGTGCTGCGTTACCGCATGAGCGAACCCCTAGTCGGGGTGACGCGTCGCTGGAGCGCCCAGGTGCGCCGCGGCGTCCGCGCGCGCGTCGCGGAAGCGGTTCCGGCCTCGCCGATCGCCAGCGCCTTGCGGTGAGACGCAGGGGGCTGTCGCCGGAGCTCTCGGCGATCCGCGACGACCGCGACCATGCTGCGGCGATGGACGAGCTCGTCGTACACATGTTTTCGCAGGCCGGCACGCCGCCCGGTTGCCGCTTCGACGAGCTGGTGTTGCTGATCGAGGACTACGAAGCCCGGCGCAACGGCTATCGGGTGTTGGTCCGGAAACCGAGCGCCGCAGCGGCGCCGTCGTCCTGCGTCGTCGATTACGACGGGAGTGTGCAGCGCCGGCGCGGGCACGGCTGACACCGCGCGCGGCGAGTCCGGAAGGGCGCGCGCCGCAGCGAGCACCACGCGACGCCCCGCGCTACAACAGCGAATCGGTGAGGCGCGCCAGGTTTTCGAGCGCGCGCCGGCCGATCGGCATCGCACGCCGCTCTTCCCGCGTCACCGTATCGCAGCGCGCGAGATAACCCAACTGGATCGTCCGCAGCGCCGCCACCACGCTTCTGTCGTAGATCAGCACGCTGACTTCCGCGTTCAGCGCGAACGAGCGTATGTCGAGATTCGACGATCCGATCAGCGCGACGTCGTCGTCGATGCTCATGTGCTTCGCGTGCAGGAAGCTGCCGTGATGGCGGTGGATCGACACTCCCGCGCGGATCATCGCGTCGTAGTAGGACTGCTGCGCGTACTGCACCATCGGCTTGTTCGATTCGGCGTCGACGATCAGGTCGACCGCAACACCGCGCCGCGCCGTGCTGCACATCGCCGCCAGGAAGGCGTCGCTCGGAATGACGTATGGCGAAGTCAGGACCACCCGGGACCGCGCGCCGTACATCAGCGCGATCATCACCGCTTCCGCCGTGCCTTCGTTGTAGCCGGGTCCGCTCGGCACGACCTGCGCGAGTCCGTGCGCCGAGTCGTTGACCGGCGCCTGCGACAGGTCGTCCGATTCCGGCGGCAGCGTGCCGGTCTCGAGATACCGGTCGCCCAGCAGCACCGCGTGCAGATGACGGACAACCGGGCCTTGGGCGCGCACGAGCATCTCCTCGTTGACCATGCCGCGGTTGGCATGGGCACTGACGATGTTTTGCGAACCGAAGAATGCGCTCGTGCCGTCGACGACGACGATCTTGCGGTGGTTGCGCAGATCGAAGCGCGCGGCGTTCGGGCCCCATAGCCTGAGCGGCATCGCCGCGATCACCTCGGCGCCCGCCGCGCGCAGGCCGGGTGAGAGCCCTTTCAGCCCCGCGCGCGACCCGATGGCGTCCATCAGCACGCGCACCGCCACGCCGCGTTGCGCCGCGCGAACCAACGCGGCGGCGACGCGCCGTCCGACGTCGTCGTCCTCGAAGATGTAGAACAGCATGTGCACGTAGCGCTGCGCGGCGTCGACCTCCGCGATGACCCGGTCGATGGCGGCGTCGTAGGCGGGAAGCAGTTCGAAGCGGTTGCCGCCCGTGACCGGAAATTCGGAGAGCGCGTCGGCGAGGCGCAGCGCGGGCAGCAACTCCGGCGATACCGCGCGCGCCACGGACGCGTCGAACGAGGCCGCGCGCGGCGCGATGCGGCGGATGAGTTCATAGATCTGCTTCTGGACCGTGAACCGCCGCCGCGGCATGTAGGCGCGGCCGATCAGCAGGTAGAGCACCAGCCCGACCCACGGCAGGAAGAAAATCAGCAGGAGCCACGCGCGCGCGGCGCTCGGCGGACGGCGCTGGGGGACGTAGAACAGCGCGGCGATGCGCACCACCCACTCGCTGGCCACGTAGAGTGTGCCCCAGTCGAGGTGGCGCAGAGCG
>JBDTNR010000298.1:0-4875 GCA_039933655.1 Betaproteobacteria bacterium
GGTCGCGCTGCTGGCAGCAGGCTGTGCCGCGCTCGCCGGCCCCGCCGCGGCTACGCTCTACAAATGGACCGACGCCAACGGGCGAGTCGTCTATTCGGACCAGCCTCCTGCCGGCAACGTCAAGACCGAAATCGTCCAGGGCGCCCCGGCGCCGTCCAATCCGAATGCGGTGAAGGACATGGCCGCCAAGGAGCTCGAACTCAAGAAGCGCCGCACCGAGAGCGCCGACAAGGACAAGAAATCCGACGCCGACCGCGTCGAGTTGGCCAAGAAAAACGAGCAGTGCGCGCGCACGCAGGGGCAGATCCGGCAGTTCGCCGCGGAACAGATCGCGATGTTGCGGATGAACGCCAAAGGCGAGGCCGTCTACGTCGACGACGCCACGCGCCGCAAGGAACGCGCGGATCTCGAGACCTGGTACCGGCAGAATTGCGGACCGCTGTGATGGCAACGGTAGAGCGCTGATGCGCACTGCCGATTCGGTCGCGGAGCGGTCGGCACGATCTTGCTGACGACAGTCCGGAAATGGAACAGGGAGCCTCTTGGGCTCCCTGTTCCATTTCGGCGGCGATCAAGGCCTGTGGTCGCGCGAAGGCGGCCTCACGCATTGGTCACTTCTTTTCGAGATTCGCCTGGTTGATCTTGACGTCGGCCTTCGACTTCAGACTCGCGAGATAGGCAGTCAGCATTTCGCGACCCACCTGCTCCGACAGCCGTGACGCCGCCATGTCGACGCGTGCCTTGTCGGTTTCCGGCGGCGTGATGACTTTCATGACGCGCACGATGGAGAAGCCGCCGCGCTCGTTGGCGGCGCCCGTGAAGGCCGGGAGCTTGTCGGGATTCACCTGGAAGACGCGCGTCAGCACCTCCGGCGGCAGGCCGGCCTGGAACTGGCCGCGGCCGACGGTGACCGGCTTGCCGAAGGCGGCGCCGGCGTCCTTGTCGGACTTGCCATCGCGCAGCAGCTTCAACTTCTCGAGGCCGGCCTTCTGCGCGAGTTCGCTGGCCGCCTTGCGCGCGAGCTGGCTGCGGATTTCGTCCTTGACCTCGGCGAACGGCCGCGGTGCGGCCGGCTTGTACTCGACGATGCGCCCGGCGATCAGCGTGTTCGGCGCGACTTCGATGGCTTCAGTGTTGCGCTTGCCCTGGATCGATTCGGGAGAGAACAAGGCTTCGACGAACTTGGGATTGCCGAGGCCGAGCGTCTGCGCCTGCGCACGCGTGATGAACGGTGTCGTCTCCACCTTGAGTTCGAGGGTCTTGCCGACACCCGTCAGGCTGTCGGCCTGCTCGTAGACCAGGTTCTGGAACTGGTCGACCGACGACGCGAATTTCTGCGCGGCCTTCTGGCGCTTGACGTCGGCTTCGATCTGCGCCTTCACTTCGTCGAACGGCTGCGTCCGCGCCGGGCGCACGCCGGTTACCTTGATGACGTGCCAGCCGAAATCCGACTGGACCGGCGGCAGCAGGTCGCCGTCTTTCGCCGCGAATACTGCATCCTCGAACGGCTTGACCATCGCGCCGCGCGCGAAGCTGCCGAGGTCGCCGCCCTGTTGCGCCGAGCCCGGGTCCTTCGAGAATTCCTTCGCGAGGTCTGCGAACTTCGCCGGCGCGGCCCTGGCTTTCGCATAGACGTCTTCCGCCTGCTTTTTCGCGGCCGCTTTTTCATCGTCCTTCGCGTCCGGTTTCACTGCGATCAGAATGTGCGCCGCCGACCGCTCCTCGCCGACGGTGTACTGCTTGGCGTTCGCCTCGTATTGCTTCCTGACCTCGGCGGGGTCCGCCGTCGCCTGCGCGATCATCGCGTCCTGCGTCAGCAGCACGTACTCGATGCGCGCCTGCTCGGGAATCTGGAAGGCCGCGGGGTTCTTGTCGTAGAACTCCTTGGCCTGCGCCTCGTCGACCTTGACGTCCCTGAGGAACGGATCGAGGTCGACGGCCGCGACCTCGACCTCGCGCTGCTGTTCGAGCAGCCCCAGGTACTTGAGCGTCGACGGGCGCGCGACGATGTTGGCCGAGGCGACGGGTTCCTGCACCGCGCCGATCAGCAGGTCCTGCCGCAGCCGCTGCTCGAACATTGCGGGCGTCAGGTTCTGCGACGTAAGCATCTGCCGGTAGCGATCGGGCGCGAACTTCCCCTCGTCCTGGAACGCGGGAATGGCGGAGATGAACTGCTGGAGCTGCGCGTCCGAAACGCGGAACTTCTCGTCGCGCGCCTTCCCCGTGAGCAACCGCTGGTTGACGAGCATGTCGAGCAGCGCGAAGCGCACTTCGGCACTCTCGAACATCGCGGGATCGAAATTCTTTCCCATCTGGCGCCGCATCTGATCGGCCTGCTCACGCATCGACTCCGTGAACTCGGCTTGCGAGATCGCTACACCGCCGACGGTCGCCACGGTACCTTCCTCGCCGGGGCCCCGGAAGTAATAGTCGACGCCGAAGAAGGCGAACGGAACCATCATCAGGAACAGGATGACCTGGGCGAACCGCTTGTGCTTGGCGACTAAGTCGAACATGGAAAACCTTTGCCGATCAAAAAAGGGCGAACTCGGCGTTCGCCCCGACACCCATCCCGCGTGGGGAATGTCACCTATGTCACGTGACGAGTTGACCTAAGCGCTTGAATTCGTGAAATTATAGCATTTCGCGAGGTTCGGTCCATCGGCGGTCCTCGCCCGGAATGGGTCGCCCGGGCTCGGTTCTGTCGCCAAACACTGCGTACCCGCCGTCGTCACTCGACCGAAATGTCGCAGCTCGTTAGGAAGAATTGCCGCAGCCTCGCTCACCCACCCAAAGGGCAACCGTGACGATCCGTCCAACCCGCATCCTGCAGGCGCTGGCATCGACAGTCATACCAGCGGTATTTCTGGGAATGTTGGGCGCGGCACCAATTGCATGCGCCGCCGACGAAGGACTGACCATGTTCCCGTATGCCTGGTTGGTGCCAACCTTGCTTCACATCCGCGACCACAGCAAGCCTGCCCCCATTGTGTACAGGGGCCTCGCATACGAGATCATCATCGGGGTCAAACCGCTCGAACAGCGCTCATCGGGCCCATCCGCTCAACCAGCGCCCAAGTCGTTCGCCAACTACGGTGCTCTCACGAACATCGCCGGCACGGAAGGATCCGACCATTGCCTAGGTTCCCTGGGCGGCGCCCTGGACCCCTCCGGGAAGTTCGTCTACATGAGCGGAGGGTTCGGCTCGCCCGGCAGGCTGTGCGCGTTTGCGGTCGATCCCGTGACGAAGGCGTGGACCCCGGTCACGCTGGCGGGCGGCATTCCCGCCGCCACCGGGACCAATCCCGGTGGGGTCGCAATAGAGCCCTCAGGACGATTCGTCTATGTCGCGGGCGGTTTGATCGGTTCGGGCGAGGGTGGCGTTTTCGGCTATGCCATCGACCGCGGGTCAGGCGTGCCGGTGCCCTTGCCGGGATCACCGTTTCCGACGGGTGGCTCACTGCCGCGGCCCGTCGTCATCGATGGCGCAGGGCGCTTCATGTACGTGGGCCAGAGCGTCGGCAGCTTCGACGGATCCATCGCCGTCTTTGCGATCGACGCAGCATCCGGTGCGCTCACCCAGATACCTGGTTCGCCGTTTCCCAACGTCGCCAATGGTGGTGGCATCGCCGCACTGGCGCTCGCGCCGGACGGTCGCATTCTGTTCACGGGAGGATCGGCACTTGCGACCTATGCCGTGAACCCCCTGACCGGGGTGCCGACACGCCTTGCCGCGCGCGCCGGCAATTACTACGGCTTGACCGTGGACCCGACGGGCCAGTTCCTGTTCGCCCCCGACAGCACCGTCGGGGTCGTCCACGGGTTCTCCATCTCGGCGGGCGGTGCACTGACATCGGCCGGAACGCCGCAGACAATGGGTTCGGTCACGCGAAGCACCACCGCCGTGGTGAGCGTCGCCGACTTGGTCTATGTGGGGAACTATGCGACCGGCGATGTATATGGCTTTCGCATCAACCCAGCCACGGGTGCGCTCACGTCGGTGGCAGCGTCACCGTTTGCATTGCCTCCGCTCGCTGCCGCCTTCGTCGCGCGGGTAGAGTTGCCACCCTCGTTGCAAGTCGATGCCGGCGAAAACGTCGTGGCGTCGATCGGCGTGTACGGCGGACGCCCGCCCTACACTTGGTCAATCGTCAGCGGCGCCTTGCCGCCGGGATCAGCACTCAACGCGACGACCGGCGTTTTCTCGGGAGTCCTTGGTGCCGCCGGTACTTATTCCTTCACGGTGCAGGTAGCGGACAGTCTCGGCGCGACCACTGCCGCAGCCAAGTCCATCACCGTCGTCGGCAGTGCAGTACCCTCCCCTGTCACAGTCGTCGAGTTCTACAACGCCGCGCTCGACCACTACTTCATCACCTACGTCGCGGACGAAATCGCCAAGCTCGACAACGGCACGTTCAAGGGCTGGACCCGAACCGGCCTGTCGTTCAATGCCTATGCGACTGCGCAAAGCGGAACCTCCGCCGTGTGCCGCATCTACATTCCACCCGGCAAGGGCGACGGCCATTTCTTCGGCCGCGACGCGAACGAGTGCGACGGCACGATGAACAAGAACCCGACGTTCATCCTCGAGTCCGACATGTTCCTGCATCTGTATCTGCCGACGCTCCTCGGCACCTGCGCAACCGGACAGGTGCCGGTCTATCGCGTGTTCAGCAATCGCGCCGACGCCAACCATCGCTACACGACCGACCGTGCGGTGCGTGACCAGATGGTGACCAAGGGCTGGCTGGCCGAAGGCGACGGCACGGACACCATCGTGATGTGCGCGCCGGGCTGACCGCCAGTCCCGCGGACGACAAAAATGGCGAACTCGCGTTCGCCTATTTTTCCTGCTGCCTTGATGATCGTTGGCGG
>JBDTNR010000299.1:0-4873 GCA_039933655.1 Betaproteobacteria bacterium
ACGGACGAATCGGGAAAGGTCCTGGCGTAAAACCGCGCCGCGTCTTCGGCGTCGCGATCGTACCAAAGGCAAATCACATTTTTTGCTGGCTTCACCCTGTCACGTCTCCATTGAGTTGAACTACCCGTTCGGAATCAACGATTCTCTCGCAATCCAAGTGCAGCGGTCGGCGCCGCCCTCATGACGACTCGGCCAACCCTCCCCGTGGGTAGCTCTCACCGGGCGCGCCTTGCCAACGTGCACGGACTGCTGAGCATAGTGCGGTTTGCTCGATACACTTGGCATTTGGAGCGACCTCGAGCGCCGGAATGCCGCCGCAAAATCTACCCCCCACCCAACCGGATGCCAAGCTGATCGCCTGGCTCGGCATGCCCGATCCTCCGCACCGCTTCCTGCCCGCAAGGTCGCGGGCGCGGCTCGTGCTGGGCTACATTGCCGTTGCGTTGCTCATCGCGATCGGGCTCGCGCTACCGATCGCGTACTTCGGCACCATGCCGATCGGCCGGGGGCTGCTGGTCGATACCGCTCTGGCCCTCGGGGTTGGAGCGCCCCTGCCCGCGGCACGCATCGAGGCGGGCGCCTGCCGGAACAACGCGGCGCGCGCCGGCAGCAAGTTGCCGGGGCAATGGGAGTGCCCGTTCACGATTGATCTCGGGAATCGCCGCGCGGAGCGCGTGGTGGCGACGATCTCGCGCTACGAACTCGTGCCGCGCGGCGCAGGGCAGGTCCTGGGAGCAGTGGGCGTGTACTGGTCGCCAGGCATCCTGCTGGCGCGCTGGTGGAACGACTCGCTCATTGTGCTGATTGCAGGGGGGCTGATCGCCATCGCACTGTTGACGCTGCGCTCGTCCCGGCTGCGGCAGGACCTGGCGATGGCGCGCGATGCGCAGGTGCGCGCCGTGGACCTGCTCACCTGGCAGGATCGGCCCACGTTCGCGTTCATCGACGACGAAGGCCTGCGCCGTTTCGGACAGGCGTCATCGCCGCTGTTTCCGTTGATCCTGGATGGCGTGCGGACCACGGGCGCCGCCCTCGTGAAGGGACGCGATGCGCTGCTCCTGGATTCGAACCTGCGGCCGCTCGACCTCGATACCACGAAGCGCAACGACGTCCTCGAGCGTGCAGGGCAGGTGCAGCGGCAATGTCAGGTGCGGCCCCTGCTTCCGCGGCAGGGCGACGATCCCCCCACGTTGAGCGGTCGCATCGACCGCCTCGAACGGGAGCTGCGGGACACTTCTCCCGGCGCGCCGCTGGATCGCCTTTACGACGACGCATGGCGCATCGTGTGGGACAGCAATGACTTGGACATCGCCAACCGCGCGCTGGCTGCGCGCGATGCGATCGCGATCCGACTCGGACCGGCCGCGGCGCATGCCGCGCTGTTGCGCGCGCGCGACCACAAGCTCGCATGAAAAACACAGGGAAGCGGAAAGCAAGGCAATCTTCCGTCGCCACCAGGGTTCGAGTCAGGTCTTGCAGTTGGCCCGCAGATGGTCAGCATGTTCGATAAGCGTCGCGCAGCCGACCGGGCACGCGGCTGCGTCGCACAAGCCGACGATGACGACGCAGTGGAAGTGCAGGTGCGCATTGAGCGTCGAGCCGAAGCGGTGGATGAAGTCGATCGCGCCGAGGCGCGCTCCTGCTCGAACCAGGGCCGTGCGCGCGCAGGCAGGACACCACGGCGCGCTCGCCGCCGCCGCGTTACGGCCGTCTTTGGAACGCACCTGCAAGGAGCTTGTCCCCAGCCGGGCGCCACGTCGCTGCCGCAGGCTCGCGCGCGCCCGGACCCGCATCGGATTGATCCGCAGGCATTGACGCTTCGCACTCGCGGTCGCAAGCTCGCTGTCGTTCGCACGGCACCAAGTCGGCGCAGCCGTCATTGAGACGCTCACATGATTCGTTCTCCCTCGAACAATCCCCGCATTTCGCTGCTGCTGCTGGGCGTCACCTGGATCGAGGTGGCGGTGCTGCTGGTCGCCGGCGGCGGTCTGCTGATCGCGCAGCCGTGGGTGGTCGGTGTTTGGCCGTGGTCGCTGTCGCCGTTCAATCTGCACTTTCTGGGCGCGCTGTATACGGCCGCGCTGCTGGCAGCCTTCCTGCAGTGCTGGTTCGGACGTTGGGCGCCGGCGCGGACGGTGACGATGATGATTTTTGTCTTCACGCTGGTCGTGACCACCTGCTCATTCGTGCATTGGCAGCGCTTCGACTTCGCCAAGGTGGAAGTCTGGGTGTGGTTTGTTCTCTACGTCGGCGTTTGCCTGAACGCTGGCGCGCACCTCGTGTGGTATCGGCGCGTGGCGCCCGCCGGTGGCCCGCCGGAATCCGGATCGCGCACCGCGCTGCTCGCGCAGGCGCTCGTGCTCGGCGGCTATGGCGTCGCGCTGCTGGTCGTTCCCGAAGAGGCCGCCCGCTTGTGGCCGTGGAAGCTGGACAGGTTCCACGCGCAACTCTACAGCGTCACCTTCCTGACGCCGGCGGCGGGCGCGCTGACGCTCGTGCGGTCGGCTGCACGCGTCGACTGGTTGACGCTGGGCGTTACGCAACTGGCGTGGGGACTCCTGCCCATCGTCGCGCTGCTGCTCGTCGATGTCCGGTTGCATCGCGTGGACTGGCAGGCGTGGACCGTCTGGGCCTGGCTCGGATTGTTCGCGCTGACGGCGGCGATGGGCGCCTGGATGCTGGTGAAGGCGGCGCGCGCCCGCTGACGCGACGATTCGGAATTCGCTTTTCGCAGGCGGCATGCCGGCCGGCCACTTCGCCACATCGGCGCCAAGTCGCGCTGCATCGGCTCGGCCGCTGACGGCGGTCGCTCGCGGCGCTTGAGCCGCCTGTCGCCGACATCGTCCTGGCATCGGCATGGGCGGCCCGCGTCACCGTGGCGCGACGGCACGGCACCTCCGATAGTGACGATACGGTCGCGGCCACGGAGCGGTCGCCCGCCTTACGAGGAACTCACCACGCCGCGCTACATGGTCGAACGCACGTTTCCCGATGGTCTCAAAATCCCGATGACCGATGTGGGCGCCCGGATCTGCCGGTCCGTCGTCGACGCCAACGCCGTCCACCGGGTGACATGGGTGCACTCCTACGTGAACCGGGACCGCGCCAGGACCTTCTGCATCTACGACGCGCCCACGCCCGAGGCCATGCGCAAGGCCGCCAAAGACGCCAGCCTGCCGGTCGACGACATCACCGAGGTGTCGGTGATCGATCCGTACTTCCATCGCAGCTGACGCATCGCATGGCAGGCCCTCCGCCTTCCACCGGGGGGGACGGTCCGACCGGCCCGCGCTTTGCCACAATCGTTCGTCGGTTTGCCGCCCGCCGGCCATTGTGGACGCCGCGCGAAATGATCTAATGCGCATCGATGCGCCGGGTGGCCGGCGTCGTGCGCATCGCGTTCCCGTGACGCCGGCACACCTTCGAGGCGCACGCATGCAGTCGTCCCGGCTCGTTCCACTCCGCGTGGCGCGCACTTGCGCGCTGGTTGTGCTGTCGGTGTCCGCGGCGATATCGGCGCAGACGGTCGAGCACTTCAGCCCGCAGGGCGAGGTGAAGGTCGTGCGGCAGGTGACGGCGCGGTTCGCGCAGCCGATGGTGCCGTTCGGCGACCCGCGCGAGGTCGATCCATTCATCATCGACTGCACCGAAAAAGGCGCCGGGCGCTGGGCCGATTCGAAGAACTGGGTGTACGACTTCGCGCGGGACCTCCCCGCCGGCGTGCGCTGCAGCTTCACGCTCAAGGCGGGGCTGCAGGATCTTGCGGGCGCCGCGCTGCCCGCCGGCCAGCGCTTCGACTTCTCGACCGGCGGGCCGGCGATCGTCCGCAGCCTGCCTTACGAGGGCAATCGCATCGACGAGAACCAGGTGTTCATCCTCGGCCTCGACGCGCCGGTGAAGCCGGAGACGGTCACCGCGCACGCGCATTGCGTGGCCGCCGGCATCAACGAGGAGATCGGCGTGCGGCTCGTGACCGGGCCTGAGCGCAGGACGATCCTCGACAACCGCAAGTCGTTCGCGGCGAGCTACCTGCGCGTGCTGTTCCTCGATGGCGGCGACGGTCGCACGCGTGGCCTCGCATTCCGCTTGCCCGTCACCGGCAGCGACCAGGACAAGTTCCTGCGGCTGCGCGACGCGCCGGACTCGCCGCTCGTCACCCTCGCCTGCGCGCGCACGCTGCCGGCGGGCGCCGAGGTGAAGCTCGTCTGGGGCAAGGAAATTGCTGCGACCACAGGCGTCACGACGACCGCCGCGCAGGCGCTCGCGTTCAAGGTGCGCCCGACGTTTCGCGCGTCGTTTACGTGCGAGCGCGTGAACAAGGACGCGCAGTGCATTCCAATCCTGCCGCTGACGCTGTCGTTCACGGCGCCGGTCGCCCGCGCCGATGCGGCGAAGATCCGCCTGGTCGACGCGGCGGGCAAGAGCTACGCCGCGCGGTTGCCAAAGGACAGCGACGGCAACGGTATCGAGACGGTGACGTTCGGTCCGGGGCTGCCGGAAAGGCAGCAATTCCGCATCGAGATTCCCGACAACCTGAAGGACGACGCGGGCCGCATGCTGGCGAACGCGCGGTCGTTTCCGCTGAAGCTGCGCACCGACGAAAATCCGCCGCTCGTCAAGTTCGCCGCCGACTTCGGCATCCTGGAGCGTGTGCTGCCAGGCGGCGAAGCGCCGCTGCTGCCGGTGACGGTGCGCAACGTCGAGCCGGTGCTGCCGGGGCAACTCGCCGCCGTGCGCGAGCCGGCGAAGGCGGCCGCGGCCAGGGACGCGCCGATTCCCGGCCAGGTGTTGCAGGTCAAGCGCGGCGACGAGATGCAGATCGTCGCGTGGCTGCGCCGGCTTAGCCTCGCCAACAAGATCGACCGCGAGTACG
>JBDTNR010000300.1:0-4838 GCA_039933655.1 Betaproteobacteria bacterium
GAGCCGCCGGGCGAATACGCGCCATCCCACGGGTTGCGCGTCTTGCCCGGGTCCATGAAAGCGAACGGCGTGGTCACCGTCTTGCCGAACACGTAACCGCCGGCGGCACGCAGCCGCGCGATGCAGCTCGCATCCACCGCGGGCCGATGGCCGGCGAAAATCGGCGACCCCATCGTCGTCGGCAGGTCGGCGGTATCGATGATGTCCTTGACGCCGATGCCGATGCCTGCGAGCGCCCCTCCCGCGGGGGCACTGTCGGACTGCCGCGCCGCGCGCCGTACGTGCGCCTCGTCGAGCGTCTGCCAGGCGCCGATCGTGGCGTCGGTCGCGGCGATGCGCGCAAGCTGCGCTTCGGCCAGCGCCAGAGCGGTCAGGCGTCCGGCGGCGATGGCCGCCACCGCATCCGCAACGTTCGGACAGTCCTGCGCGCTCATCGTTTAATTCCCGTGGCTTCGATGTGAACGAGCGGCGCGCGCACGACGGCGTCGCGGCGCGGGCTCGTGAGAAAGAGTTCCTGCAGGTCGTTCAGGAAGCGCCGGCCGAGCTCGGTGGGCCGCAACACCGTGGGATCCGCATCCAAGAGTCCCTTGCTCACCGCGGCGGCGAGCGGGCGCGACACCAGCGACAGCGGATGACCGGTGCGTTCCGCGAACAGCGTTGCCGGCACCCCCTCGACGAGCCGCAATGCGTTCAGCATGAACTCGAAGCCGACGTCGTCGCGCGCGACGGCGACCTCCTCTAGCAGCGGAGCGCCCTCCGCCATCCGCTCCAGGTACTGCTTTGGCTGCTTCCAGCGCAGCTGGCGGACGATGCGATCGGCGAATGACAGCTTCGAATGCGCGCCGGCACCGATGCCCAGGTAATCGCCGAACCGCCAGTAGTTGAGGTTGTGCGCGCAGGCGCGCCCCGGCTTCGCGTACGCCGACGTCTCGTATTGCCGGTAGCCGGCGCCGGCAAGCATTTCGTGCACGGCGTCCTCGATGTCCGCCGCGGCGTCCTCGTCGGGAAGCGGAGGCGGATGACGATGGAACAACGTGTTCGGCTCGAGCGTCAGGTGGTAGAACGACAGGTGCGGCGGCGCGAACGCGAGCGCTTCGGCGAGATCCGCACGCGCCCCGGCGACCGTCTGCCGCGGCAGCGCATACATGAGGTCGAAGTTGACGTTGCCGAAGATCGACAGCGCCGCCTCGGCCGCCCGGCGCGCCTCGTCCGCGTCGTGCACACGGCCGAGCGCCTTCAACTGTTGCGGGTCGAAGCTCTGCACGCCGAGCGACAGCCGGTTCACGCCGGCGGCGAAAAACCCCGCGAATTTCTGCCGTTCGAACGTGCCCGGATTGGCTTCCAGCGTGATCTCCGCGTCCGGCAGGAGCGGCACGCGCGCGCGGATGCCGGCGAGCAGCCGATCGATCGCGGCGGCCGAAAACAGGCTCGGCGTGCCGCCGCCGAAGAACACGGTGAACACCTTGCGCCCCCAGATCGACGGCAGCGCGTACTCGAGATCGCGCAGCAGCGCGTCGACGTAGGCGTCCTCGGGCACGTCGCCGCGCGCCTCGTGCGAATTGAAATCGCAGTACGGGCACTTGCGGACACACCACGGGAGGTGAACGTACAGCGACAGCGGCGGCAGCGCGGAAAAATGCGGCCCCGTCACGCTGCCGACCGCCACCGCCGTCGTGCGCTCGCCGGTCATGCCACTCCCCGCCGCGCGCTGGACGCCGACGCTCCCTCGGCGACCAGCATGGCGATCAGCGCGCGCAGCGCACGGCCGCGATGCGACAGCTCGTTCTTGCGCGCCAACGGCAATTCGGCGCCGGTCAGCCCCGTCTCGTTGTCGACGAAGTGGGGGTCGTAGCCGAAGCCACCGTCGCCGCGCGGCGTGTCGACGATCGTGCCGTGCCAGCGGCCTTCGGCGATCAGCGGCTCCGGATCCTCGGCGTGCCGGACGAGCACCAGCACACAGTAGTAGTGCGCGCGGCGATCGGCGACACCGGACAGCGCCGCCACCAGCTTTTCGTTGTTGCGCGCATCGGATTTTGGTTCGCCTGCATAGCGCGCCGACAGCACGCCCGGCGCCCCGCCCAGCACGGTCACGCAGACGCCGGAATCGTCGGCGAGCGCGGGCAGCTGTGCCAGCGCGCTCGCGTGCCGTGCCTTGGCCAGCGCGTTCTCGACGAACGTGTAATGCGGCTCGTCGGCGTCGGTGATGCCGAGTTCCGACTGCGCGATGACGTCGATCAACAGCGGCGTCAGCAGCCGATGGAACTCGCGCAGCTTGCCGGCGTTGCCCGAGGCGACGACGAGCCGCTCGATCACGACCGCAGTGCAGCCTGCTGGACAGCGAAAAGTTCGCGGATGCCGCCATCGGCGAGCAGCAAGAGCTCGTCCATCTGCCCGCGCGTGAACGGCGTGCCTTCGGCCGTTCCCTGCAGTTCGACGAAGCCGCCGCCCGCCGTCATCACGACGTTCATGTCGGTGTCGCAGTTCGAGTCCTCGGCATAGTCCAGGTCGAGGACCGGCACGCCGTCGACGATGCCCACCGACACGGCGGCCACGAACTCGCGTAGCGGCTGCCCGGTCACGAGGCCGCGCTCGCGGCACCACGCCACCGCGTCGGCGACCGCCATGCACGCGCCGGTGATCGACGCGCAGCGCGTGCCACCGTCGGCCTGCAGCACGTCGCAATCGATCTTCAGCGTGCGCTCGCCGAGCGCGCCGAGATCGGTGACGGCGCGCAGACTGCGGCCGATCAGCCGCTGGATCTCCTGCGTGCGCCCGGATTGCCGGCCGTCGGCCGCCTCGCGCTTCATCCGCGTGTTGGTCGACCGTGGCAGCATCCCGTACTCGGCGGTGAGCCAGCCCTGGCCCTTGCCCTTGAGGAACGGCGGCACGCCTTCCTCGACGCTGACGGTGCACAGCACGCGCGTCTCGCCCATCTCGACCAGCACCGACCCTTCGGCATGCTTCGTGAAGCCGCGCGCGAAGCGCACGGTGCGTAACTGATCGGCACGGCGGCCGGCGGAACGGGAAGGCATGGCGGGCATTCTTTCGACAGGAGGCCGATTATAGCGGCGCCGTCGTCCTGAGCGCCGCCGCCAGCCCGCGCGCGAGCGACACCGGCGGCGCCCATCCGAAACGCGAGCAGAAGGCGGAAGTGTCGACCTCCAGCGATCCGAGCAGCCGCTCGACGGTCGCGGCGTGGCCCGCACACGCGCCGGCGAAGCGCAGCAGGCCGGGCGATAGCGCAAACAGCCGCGGCGTGACGCCGATCGCCTGCGCGATGGCGCGGATCAACTCCGGCGTCGATACCGGCGTCCTGTCGGCGACGAAGTAGGGCGTCACCCGACCGCGATCCGGCGCATCGTCGCTCGCCAGCAGCGTGGCAAGCGCCGAACAGCAGTTGCCGACACCAAGGATGCTGCGCTGGTTCGCCACACTGGCGAGCGGCAGCGGCACGCCGTGCCGCACGGCGCGCGCGAGCGCCGCGAAATTCGCCTTGGCGCCGGGACCATAGGTCAGCGGCAATCGCAGCGCCGTCACCCGCAGCCCGGACGGTTGCGCCAATGCGCCCAGGACCTGCTCGGCCGCCCATTTGGACTGCGCATACTCGCCGTGCGGGTCGGGCGGATCGCTTTCGCGAAACGGCCGGCCGGCCGCTGTCGTCTCGCCGTTCACCTTCACCGTGCTCGCGAACACGAAGTGGCGTACACCATGCGCGATCGCCGCCTCCGCCAGCCGTTGCGTCACCCCCACGTTCATCGCGCGATACGCCGCATGCGCATCATCGCGCTCCGGCTGATGCACGCGCGCCGCGAGATGAACGACGGCCACGGCGCCACGCAGCGCGTTGGCCAGCGAATGGGCGCCGATCGCCGCGAGATCGCCCACCGACAGGAACTCCGCGCGCGCCGCCGTCTGGCCGTCGAGCGCGCGCACCAGCCCACGGACGCGCCAGCCGTTCGCCTTCAATTGCGCGACGCACGCGCGACCGATGAAACCCGCGGCGCCGGTGACGACGACGATTCCATGGTCGGGCATCAGAACCACTTCCAGCCATGCAGCCGATAGAAGCGGAGCCCGCTCTTGATGAACCAGTAGACGTGCTTGCCGCCCTTGCGCGCCGCATGCCCGCCGTGATGGCCGATCTCCACGGCCGGCACGTATGCGGTCTTGGTGATGCGATTGAGCCGCACGCTCCAGTCGAAGTCCTCGAAGTAGAGGAAGAACCGCGGATCGAAGCCGCCGGTGCGGTCGATCGCGAACCGCTTCACCAGCATGAACGCGCCGGACAGCGCCGGGATGCCGACGATGTCACGCGGCGGGTCGACGTCCATCAGGTCGCGCATTTCGTAGCGCGCCAGGCGGCGGCGGAACAGCGAGCGCATGAACGTCGGCGCGAAGCCGCGCAGGAAGAGATCGAAGATCGCCGGATAGCGCTTGCACAGGTACTCGCGCCGGCCGTCCGGCGCCCGCGCGAGCGGCGCCAGCGCGCCGACGTCCGCGTGCGCGTCGAGCCAGCGCACGGCGTTGGCGAGCGCGTCCGGCGCGAGTTCGACGTCCGGATTGAGGACCAGGTGATAGTCGGAGCCGGTACCGTGCAGCACGAGGTTGTGCGCGGCGCCGTAGCCGATGTTCGCGTGGCCGTGCAGGTAGGTGACGTGCACGCCGGTGTCGGAAAAGCGCATCTTGCCGAGCTTGGTGACGCTGTCCGCGACGTCGTGATCCTCGCTGTTGTCGATCAGCGCCAGATGGACGGTACGCATCGCGCCCGCCTCGCGGCCGGCGGCGATGGCGAGCGCCAGCTTGCGCAGGCAGCGCTCGAGGAGCTTCATGTCCGGGCG
>JBDTNR010000301.1:0-4833 GCA_039933655.1 Betaproteobacteria bacterium
CCTTGTTCTCGAACGGCGACGTGTCCTTGACCGGACGGATGTCGACGAGCGAGCCCGGCAGGAACGCGCGGATGCCGTTGATCATCACCGTCAGACCGCCCTTCACCTTGCTGGTGACGAGGCCCTGCACGACGAGACCCTGCTCCATCGCGGCTTCGAGGTCATGCCACGCCTTCAGGCGCTTGGCCTTGTCGCGCGACAGCCGCGTTTCGCCGTAGCCGTCTTCGAGTGCCTCGATGGCGACGGTGACGAAGTCGCCGGCCTTAACTTCGATTTCGCCCTTGTCGTCCTTGAATTCCTCGATGGGAATGAACGACTCGGATTTCAAGCCCGCGTTGACGACGACGACGTTGAACTCGACGCGTACGACTTCGGCGGTGATCAGTTCGCCCTGCCGCATTTCCTGGCGCGACAGCGACTCCTCGAACATCGCGGCGAAGTCTTCCATCGGCGGATTTACAGCGGCAGGCGTGGTGGACATTTGAGTGGCGGTAGCCATGGGGTTTGGTTCCTTTGCAAATCGAGAACCGCCAATCGCGAGAACCCTATTTCTCGCGGCGGCGGGCTGGTGGGTCAATCCGCGCGGCGCGCGCCGGCTAAAGCGCGTGTCCTGCGGCCCTTCTGCGTTCACTTAAGCCCTTGGATCTTCGGCGATTCCAGAATCGCGGACCGCGCGGTACAGCGCGAGCACGCGGGCGATGGCTTCGTCGATCGTCAGGTCGGTCGTATCAAGCAGCACGGCGTCGGTTGCGGGCTTGAGCGGTGCTGCTGCCCGGCCTGCGTCGCGCGCGTCGCGCTCTCGGATATCGCGCAAAAGACCGTCCATTGTAATGGAGATTCCTTTTGCGATCAACTGCTTATGGCGCCGCCGCGCACGTTCCTCCGCCGTGGCCGTCACAAAGACCTTGGTGCGGGCATCGGGAAACACCACCGTCCCCATGTCGCGGCCGTCGGCGACTAATCCCGGCGCCCGCCGGAAGGTCCGTTGAAGCCCGATCAGCGCCTGCCTGACCGCCGGGTGGATGGCGACCATCGACGCCCCGGCGGAGACCTCCTCGGCCCGGATGGCGACGGTGGCATCCTCCCCGTCCAGCCACAGCATGCCGTCGTCGAAGCGGATGTCCAGCGCGGCCGCGAGCCGCACCAGCGCCGGTTCGTCGTCGACGGACGTCCCGGTGCGCAGCGCCTTCAGCGCGACGACCCGGTACAGCGAGCCGCTGTCCAGGTAATGGAAACCGAGCGCGCGCGCCACGGCCGCGGCGATCGTGCCCTTGCCGGAGGCCGCCGGGCCGTCGACGGCGATCACCCAGGGTGCCGCTGTCGTCACGACAGGATGCGGCCGAGTTCGCCGAAGAACTCGGGAAACGTCTTGCGGACGCAGCCCGGGTCGTCGATGGTCACCGGGACGCCCGCCAGCGCCGCCAGCGCGAAGCACATTGCCATCCGGTGGTCGTCGTAGGTGGCGATCGTGGCCGGCGTGAGACGGTCGGGCGGCGTGACACGCAGCCAATCGGGCCCCTCTTCGGCCGTCGCGCCCAGCTTGCGCAGTTCGGTGGCCATCGCCGCCAACCGGTCCGTTTCCTTGACGCGCCAGCTGCCGATGTTGACGAGCGTCGTCGGGCCGGCGGCGAACAGCGCCGTGATGGCCAGCGTCATCGCGGCATCGGGAATGGCCACGCAATCGATCGTGCCGCCCGCAAGGGGCGCGCCCGCCCGCGTTTCGATCCAGTCGGCGCCGAAACGCACGTCGGCGCCGCGCCGCGCCAGTTCGTCGGCGAACGCGACGTCGCCCTGGATCGAGTCCCGGCCGACGCCGGTCACGCGCACCGGGCCGCCGCCGAGCGCGCCGGCCGCGAGGAAATAGGATGCGCCCGACGCGTCGCCTTCGACGGCCAGCGTGCCAGGACTCGTGTAGCCGTCGCTGGCGGGCACGCGGAACGCGGAGGCGCCGGCGCGCGCGACGTTGACGCCGAACCGTTGCATCAGGTTGAGCGTGATCTCGACGTACGGTCGCGAGATGAGCTCACCGTCGACCGTCACCGTCACTTCGGCGCGCAGCAGCGGCAGCGCCTGCAGCAGGCCGGTCAGGAACTGGCTCGACACGTCGCCGCGGATGCGCACCGGCGCCGCAGCCAGATGCCCGGGTCCGATCAGCAGCGGCGGGAAACCCTCGGCACGCTCGTAGCGGATGTCGGCGCCGAGCGGCCGCAGCGCGTCGACCAGGTCGCCGATCGGCCGTTCGTGCATCCGCGGCACGCCGTCGGCGCGATAGGTGCCGCCAGACAACGCGAGCGCCGCGGCCAGCGTGCGCATCGACAACCCCGACAGGCCGAGATGCAGGTCGGCGTGCTTGCCCGGAAACGCGCCGCCGGCACCGGCGATTTCGTAGCGATGGCCACCGCGGTCGCGCCAGCCGATGCCGAGCGCACGCAAGGCCTCGAGCATGACGCGCGTGTCGTCGGACTCGAGGAGCCCGGTCAGCGTCGTGGTGCCGCGCGCCAACGCCGCCAGCAGCAGCGTCCGGTTGGAAATGCTCTTCGAGCCCGGCAGCGCGACGACGCCCTCGGCATGCGCGGCCGGGGCCAGCGCGAGCTGCGGTGGGAAGGCGGCCGTCATCGGGCCGCTAACCCTTGTCCTCGACCACCGGCCACGTGCGTCGCGCTTCCCAGTCGCGGCGCGCCAGGCTTGCCTGCGCGAACAACGTCACCAGGGCTTCGCCATCGCCTTCGGCGATCATCGCGCGCGCCGCCTGCAACGCGTCGCGGTAGACGTCGACCTCGGCAAGAAGCGCGTCGCGATTGGCGAGCGCGATGTCGCGCCACATCTCGGGCGAGCCGGCGGCGATCCGCGTGAAATCGCGAAAGCCGCTGGCGGCGTGGTCGAAATACGCGGCGGCGTCGGGCCGGGCGGCAAGTTCCGCGACCAGCGCGAACGCGAGGACGTGCGGCAGGTGCGATACGGCCGCGAAGATCGCGTCGTGACGGTCGGGCGGCAGCGTGGTCACGCGCGCGCCGCACGTCTGCCACAGCGCGGCAACCGTCGCCGTCGCGGCCGGCGCCGTCTCGGGCAGCGGCGTGAGGACCACGTTGCGGCCTTCGAACAGCGACGCAAAGGCCGCCGCCGCGCCGGTGTGCTCGGTGCCGGCGATCGGATGCCCGGGTACGAACTGCGCCAACCGCGATCCGAACGCGGCGCGGGCGGCGCGAATCACGTCCTGCTTGGTGCTGCCGGCGTCCGTGACCACCGTGTGCGGACCGATACGCGGCGCCAGCGTCGCGAACAGCGCGGGAAATTGCGCGACGGGGGCGGCAACCAGCACGACGTCGGCAGCGCGCGCCTCGGCCGCCCAGTCGTCGTCGAGCACGCACGCACGGTCGATGACCGAGCGCGCGAGCGCCGTATCGAGATTCGGCCGCGTGCGTCCGACGCCGACCACTTCGCCGACGGCGCCGGCGCGCTTCAACGCCAGCGCGCACGAGCCGCCGATGAGGCCGACGCCGAGAACAACGAGTTTCTGGAGGCGCATCGCGGATGGGCCCTCCGGCCGCGCCGGAAGCGTGCCGCTCACCGTCCGAGCGCGGTCAGGAAGCGTTCGTTTTCCGCCGGCAGGCCGACCGAAATGCGCAGGTATTCCGGCAGGCCATAACTCGCGACCGGGCGCACGATCACGCCCTGCAGCAGCAGGGCATGGTTGATGCGCGCCGCATCGCCGACCTTGACGAGCACGAAATTGCCGTGCGCGCGCACATACGGGACCGCGAGCGCGTCGAGCCCCTCGTACAGCTGGGCAAGACCCTGCCGGTTGAGCGCGCGACTGGCGTCGACGTAGGCCGTGTCCGCCAGCGCGGCCACCGCCGCCGCCTGTGCCAGCGCATTCACGTTGAACGGCTGGCGCACGCGGTTGAACATGTCGGCGACGTCCGCGCTCATGACGCCGTAGCCGATGCGCAGCGCCGCGAGGCCGTAGGCCTTCGAGAACGTCCGCGACACCGCAAGATGCGGATAACGCGCAATCCAGCCGACGCTGTCGGCGCGGTCGGCTGGCTCCAGGTATTCGTCATAGGCTTCGTCGAGCACCACCAGCACGGCGCGGGGTACGGCGTCGATGAACGCTTCGAGCGCCGCCGGCGCGATCCACGTGCCCGTCGGATTGTTGGGATTGGCGACGAACACCATCCGCGTCTTCGGCGTGATCGCCGCGCACATGGCCGACAGGTCGTGTGCGAGATCGCGCGCCGGCACCTCGATGCCTTCCGCGCCGCGGGCGAGTGTCGCCAGCGGATACACGGCGAACGCGTGCTGCGAGTACACGGCGGCGTCGCCCGGCCGCAGGTAGGCCATCGTCGCCAGTTCGAGGATGTCGTTCGAGCCGTTGCCGAGGACGATCTGCGCCGGGTCCACGGAGAGCCGCTGGGCGAGCGCGTCCTTCAGGTGATAGCCGTAGCCATCCGGATAGCGCGTGACGTCCGCGGCGGCGGCGGCGATGGCGGCCAGCACCGCGGGGCTCGGTCCGCGCGGATTCTCGTTCGACGCGAGCTTGACGATCGACGCCGGGTCGAGATCGAGTTCGCGCGCGACGTCCTCGATCGGCCTGCCCGGGACATAGGGCGCGATGCGCGCGACGTATTCGAGTGCGACGGGGGAGCTTGGGGTCATGGGCGAAGTGAAAAGCCTTGTTCAATCGAGCGCCGCCGGGTACGACCCCAGCAGCTTGAGGAACGGTGCCTTGCGCGCGAGTTCGTCGAGCGCCTGCGCGAGCCGGGGATCGTCGCGATGGCCGACGACGTCGACGAAGAACAGGTACTCCCACAGGCCGGTGCGCGCCGGGCGCGA
>JBDTNR010000302.1:0-4779 GCA_039933655.1 Betaproteobacteria bacterium
TCTTCTTGGCTGCCTTCTTCTTCGGGGCGGCCTTCTTCTTCGCGGTCTTCTTGGCGGCCTTCTTCTTCGTCGTCTTCTTGGCGGCCTTCTTCTTCGCGGTCTTCTTGGCTGCCTTCTTCTTCGGGGCGGCCTTCTTCTTCTTCGTCGTCTTCTTGGCAGCCTTCTTCTTGGGCGCAGCCTTCTTCTTGGCCGGCTTGCGTTTGGCAGCCTTCTTCTTCGGCGCCGGGGACGGAGCCGCGGGCGTCATCATCGACATCATGTCAGCCATCATCTTGGTTTCTCCTGTCTGAGTTACCGTAACTGTTATGTTGCTTCTCTTCATCGCAGGTGGTTCCGGATCGTCAATTTTCTTGTGCAACCTCTTGACAAACCCATTCCTCCTGCTGCCTGCATTGTAGCCACGTTTGCCATTTTTGCAAGAATTCCTCGCTGATTCCGGCGCTTAGAAAAGCGAGTGTTGCGCATTACGCACACACGAAAAGCGCTTTGCAAACGCGATTTTCGGCGCATCGAACGCGCATCGCGCACGCATCGCGCGCACCTTGGCAGCGGCCGCTCAAGGCAGCGATTTCTCGAGCGCGAAAAGTTCTCCGACCACTTCCCGCCGTCGCACGACGTGCATCTGCCTGTCGTCGACAATCACCTCGCAGGCGCGCGGCCGAGAGTTGTAGTTGGAGCTCATCGCCATGGCGTACGCGCCGGCGGCGCCGATCGCCAGAAGGTCGCCTGCGGCGAGCGCCAGGCGACGGTCGTGCGCGAGAAAATCGCCGCTCTCGCAGATGGGACCGACGATCTCCCACTGGCGCTCTTCGCCAGCGCGCGGACGGACAGCATCGACGGGGTGCCAGGCATCGTAGAGCGCCGGCCGCAGTAGGTCATTCATCGCCGCATCGACGATTGCGAAGTTCCTCGCGGTCCCCGGTTTCAGGAATTCCACGCGCGTCAGCAGGATGCCGGCGCTGCCGACGAGCCGGCGGCCGGGCTCGAACACCAGTCGCTCCGGACGGCCCGCAAACAGCGCGCGGACCATCCGCGCATAGTCGGATAGCGGTATCGGCGACTCCTCGCGGTAGCGGATGCCGAGGCCACCGCCGAGGTCCACGTGCGCGAGCGCGATGCCGTCGGCGCGCAGACGGTCGACGAGATCCAGCACCTTCGCCGCGGCTTCGCGATAGGGCTCGAGCTCGGTGATCTGCGAGCCGATGTGGATGTCGATGCCGTGGATCGCGATGTTCGGCAGCCGCGCCGCCTGCCGATAGAGCGCGGGAGCGTCGTCGAAGGCGACGCCGAATTTACTCTCCTTCAGGCCGGTGGCGATGTACGGGTGCGTCTTCGGATCCACGTCGGGATTGACGCGAAAGCTGACCGGCGCCCGCAATCCCAGCCGTCCGGCGACCGCGTCGAGGCGCTCGAGTTCGCCGGCGGACTCGACGTTGAAACAAAGGATGCGCGCCGCGAGCGCCTGCGCCATCTCGGCCTCGGACTTGCCGACGCCGGAGAACACGACCTTGGCGGGATCGCCGCCGGCCGCGAGCACGCGCGCGAGCTCGCCCCCCGACACGATGTCGAAGCCGCTGCCGAGCCGCGCGAACAGGTTCAGCACGGCGAGATTGGAGTTCGCCTTCATCGCGTAGCAGACCAGGTGCGGAATGCCCGCGAAGGCCGCGTCGTACTCACGGTAGGCAGCTTCCAGCGCCGCGCGCGAATAGACGTAGCAGGGCGTCCCGCAACGTTCCGCGATGGCGGATAGCGGAACGCCTTCGGCGTGCAGTTCGCCGTCGCGATACGCGAATGCGCTCACGGCTTGGGCTGGGAAGCGGGTGGATTGACCGGCAGCGGCGGCGACGAGGGGCCGGGCGCGACGGGTGCGGTGACCGCGGGCGGCGCCGTTACCGGTGCCGCGGGCGGCAACACGAGCGGCCCCTTGATGCCGCAGCTGGCGCTCGCAAGCGCGGCGAGAAGCACGGCGGCGAGGCGGAATTGACGTAACATCGGCGAGCATCCTATCACGCGCGAACATGACCTCGGACACCGCATTCATCGCCTCCGCCGACGCGACGCTGAGCGCCATCGGCGCCGCACTGGACAGCGCGCTCGACCATAGCGACGTCGACGCCGACTGGAGCCTGAACGACGGGATCCTGGAGATCGATTGCGGCGCGCAGGGCAAGCTTATCGTCAATCGCCACGTGCCCAATCGCGAGATCTGGGTGGCGGCGCGCGCCGGCGGATTTCACTACCGCGCGACCGACGGCCGCTGGCGCGATACCCGCTCCGGCGACGAACTCGCGGCCACGCTCGCCCGGCTGTTGCGCGACCAGGCGCAGCTCGAAGTGGACCTTTCGAGGTTGCCGGCACCAGCGGTCTAGCCACCGCGCCGGGCATCCGCCGGCAGGGCCGGTCTGCAAAGAATCGCGCGCATCACCGATCGGGTCGCCGAATGCCGTCAGGTTGCATATGCGCGCAACCGAGCGGTCCGCGCAGCGTTTCGCGCTGACTATCTTCGTGACCATAGCCACGGGGGGGCCCTTCCCCGTGGTCATAGTCACGCCGCCAGCAGCGCCGTCCAATCCTCCAGCTCGCGTCGCAGCGCGG
Organism: Betaproteobacteria bacterium; assembly: GCA_039933655.1. GTDB lineage: Bacteria > Pseudomonadota > Gammaproteobacteria > Burkholderiales > Casimicrobiaceae > VBCG01. The sequence continues at coordinate 2,596 of JBDTNR010000302.1, forward strand.
CGTGGCCCGGCATCAGCGACTCGACGAGCGCCCAGAAGCGCGGCGAATGGTTGAGTTCCTTGAGGTGGGCGACCTCGTGCGCGACGACGTACTCGGCCAGCGCCGGTGGCAGCTGGACCAGCCGCCAGTTGAGGCGGATCTCGCCGCGGGCGTTGCAGCTGCCCCATTCGCTGCGCGCATTGGACAGCCGCAGCGTCGGCGACGCCGACGTGATGCGGACGGCGTAGGCCTCCACCTGCGGCGCGACCAGCTTCCACGCCTCGTCGCGCAACCATTTGCCGACGAGCTCCGCGACCTGCGCCTCGTCCTGCGCGCGCGGATGCAGCACCGTCAGGTTGAAGAGATCGGGCGCGATGTTCGTGCGGCGCGCCGGAAACACTTCGAGTGCCAACTCGCGACCACGATAGAGGATCGGCGCACCCGACTTCCATTCGCGCGGCATGACGTCGCGCCGGCGGCCGCGCCATTCGGCCAGCGCCTTGACGATCCAGCTGGCGCGCTCGGTCAACGCCGCCTCGATCTCCGACAGCGTGACCCAGCGCGGCGCGCGCACCGACAGTCCCGTCAGGTCGACTTCCATGCCGATCGTCCGGCGGCGCGCGCGCACGAGCCGGTAGTCGATCGCCTCGCCGGCGAGCACGATGCGGCGCTGCTGGCCGTCGCGCAGACGGCGTGGCGCGCCGCCATCGACCTCGTCGAGGCGCAGATGGGCGGTGCCCGCGGCGGCGCCCGTGCGCGTCATCGCGGCACGCCCAGCCGCTGCACTTCGTCCTCGATCCAGGATTCCAGTTCCTGCGTGAGCGTCGCGGGATCCCGGCCGGCCGGCGCGATCGGGCAGCCGATGGTCATGGTGATCGTGCCGGGCCGCTTGCCGAAAAGACCCTTGGGCCACAGGTGGCCGGCGTTGTGGGCGACCGGGATGATCGGCACGTCCATGGCGATCGACAGCCGCGCGCCGCCGGTCTTGTATTTGCGGCGCGTGCCGGCGGGAATGCGCGTCCCTTCCGGGTAGACGGCGATCCAGAAGCCCTGCTTGAAGCGCTCGCGCACCTGCTCGACGATCTGCTGCATGGCGTCGATGCCGGCCTTCCGATCGATCGTGATCGGCGACGACAGCGCGAAGCCCCAGCCGAAGAACGGAATCGACAGAAGTTCCTTTTTCGCGACGTAGGCGAGCGGCGGAAAATACTGGGTCAGCGACAGCGTCTCCCACGTCGAGCTGTGCTTCGACATCACGATGTGCGGGCGGCCGAGCGTGTCGGCGGGGATGTTCTCCAGCCCGTCGACGTGCCAATGGATGCCGCAGATCCACCGCGCGCCCCACAAATTGACGGCGCACCAGCTGGCCGCCATCCGGTACGTCCACAGGCGCGGCGACCAGAACATCAGCAGCATCGCCGCGGCGTACAGCGGCGTGATGACAAGCTGGAACAGCAGGAAGGTCAGGGAGCGGACTGCCGAGAGCATCGGCGGAGTCTTAAGCGACCTCGGGCGGACGCGGGGCGCCGCCGGAGTCAGCGTGTCGGCGGCTCGCGGTCGCGCGGCGACGCCCGCGCCGCACCGGGCCTTCGGCCGCCGCGCTCATTCGCCGGCCAGCAGCGCCGACACGGCGAACGCGAGGTCGGGGAAGATCACGGTGTTCTTCGGAAAATTGCCGTCGCGCAAGGTTTTCTCGCCTTTTCCCGTGAGTACCAGCATCGGCTGGGCGCCTACCGCGTCCGCCGACTGCAGGTCGCGCAAAGAGTCGCCGATGCAGGGCACGCCCGTTAGTTCGGTGCTGAAGCGCTTGCCGATCTCGAGCAGCATGCCCGACCTTGGCTTGCGGCACTCGCACTTCGCGTCGGCAGTATGCGGGCAGAAAAAGATCGCGTCGAGCCGGCCGCCGGCATGCGCGAGCGCCTTGTGCATCTTCTCGTGGATGGAGTTGAGCATCCCCATGTCGAAGAGCCCGCGCCCGATGCCGGACTGGTTGGTGGCGACGACGACGCGATAGCCCGCGTGATTGAGGCGCGCGATCGCCTCGAGGCTCCCCGGGACCGCCCGCCATTCGTCCGGCGTCTTGATGAACTGGTCGCTGTCGTAATTGATGACGCCATCGCGGTCGAGGATGATGAGCTTGACCGCGCGCGTCGGGGTCACGCCTTCGGAGGCGATCTGGACCATTACTGGGCGAGCTTGGAAATG
>JBDTNR010000303.1:0-4778 GCA_039933655.1 Betaproteobacteria bacterium
ACTTGTACGTGCGCGTGGTCGATTCCGGTTGCGGGCTCCGCAAAAGCTCCGGAACGGGCATTGGCCTCGCCAATGTCGCCTCACGGCTGAAGGCGCTCTACGGCCCGAAGGGGCAATTCGAACTCGAGCCAAACCCGGATCGCGGCGTCACGGCGTCGATCCAGATCCCGTTGATGGTGAACGATGCGCCCGTGTCGATGCCGTGATGAATACGCTCGCGACCCAGCCCACGACCGCTTTGCCGGGCGCGACCGCAAGAGGCGTCGGGTGGTTGCATCGATGGCGCCTGCGGCTCGTGCACATCCTGCCTTTGGCGGCACTGTACGGCCTCGCCGTCGGGATCAAGGATTCCCCATTGCACGCGAATTGGGAGTCTCCTGGGCGATTCCTTTTGGAGACGTTCGCCGGCGAGCTGTTCGGCGGCGCGTTCCTGTTCACGCTCGTCGCGGCGGTGGACGCGTCCGAGATCGAAGGACGCGCGCGAACGCTCGCGTATGCCGTGGCAACCGTCGCGGCGGCGGCGATCAGCCTCGGGATCGTCCAATTTCTTTTCGTGTGGCTGGGTGTCTGGTCGTCACCACCGTGGTCGATGCCGGTAACGTTCTGGGCAAACTTCGGCAAGAGCCTCGTCGAATGTGGACTGGCCGTCGTCTTGTATCGGCTGTGGCAGCGCGACCGTGCGCGGGCCAGCACCCTTCGCGGCATCCGTTTCGAGCGCGCGGACGTCCTGCGCCGGACCACCGAGTCGCAGCTGCAGGCGATGCAGGCGAGGATCGATCCTGCGTTCCTGTTCGACACGATGACTGCCATCGAACGCACCTACGAGCACGATGCGGCGACCGGCGATCGGCTGCTCGACGATCTCATTACCTATCTGCGCGCGGCCTTGCCTGAGATGTTGAACACGACCTCGACGCTCGGCCGGGAAACCGACCTCGCGCGTGCCTATCTCGACATCGGTCGTGTCCGGTACGGAGTCGACTTGTCCTTCGAGATAGTTGTGCCCGAGGCCTTGCGTGACGCGAGGTTTCCTCCGATGATCCTGCTGCCCCTCGTCGATCATGCGCTGAACTCGGTGCGATCCGCCGAATCAGCGCGAATTCGGATCGAGTCTCGCGAAGCGAGCGGCGTCGTCGAAGTGTGGATCGACATGAGCCCCATCACCGCGCGCTCGCATGAGACGCCCGAGCGAGTCCGCATGAGACTGCGCGACCTTTACGGCGAGCGTGCCGCACTGACCCTTGCGCGTGGCGCCGACGCCGGCGAGCGCATTTCCGTGGAGATCCCCCATGCCGAAGCCGCGAGCGCTGATCGCTGAGGACGAGCCGATACTGCGCGCCGAGCTGCGCCAGGGCCTGGTCGCCTTGTGGCCGGAGCTTGAGATCTGTGCGGAGGCAATCGACGGCGTCGAAGCCCTCCGCGCGATGGAGGAGCACTCGCCGGACATCCTGTTTCTCGATATCGAGATGCCGGGCATGAGCGGACTCGAGGTCGCGCGACTCGCCAGCGGCAGGTGCCACATCGTGTTCGTCACTGCGTACGACAAGTACGCCGTGGCCGCATTCGAGCAGCAGGCGGCTGACTACATCATGAAGCCCCACTCCGTCGCGCGACTCGCGGAGGCGGTCGCACGACTGAAGAAGCGCCTCAACGAACGACCCGCCACCGTCGACGTCGTGCTCGACGCCCTCGCTGAGCGCACCGGCCAACCGACACAATACCTGCGCTGGATCACGGCCTCGCACGGCAACAAGGTGCGCTTCCTCACCGTCGAGCGCGTCTGCTATTTCCAGGCGGACAACAAGTACACCGTCGTGATGACGCCGGACAGCGAGCTATTGATCAAGCGGCCGATCAAGGAACTGGCGGAGGAGCTCGATCCGAATGCTTTCTGGCAGATCCATCGGTCGACCCTGGTCAATGTCAACGAGATTACCGACGTCACGCGCGACCTGCACGGCCACCTCAAGGTCCACCTGAAGCAGCGCAGCGAAGCGCTCGCGGTGAGCGAGCCCTACAACCACCTCTTCAAGCAGATGTAGTTGATCTCCATTCGGTTGAAGGAGATTCCACACAACGGCGCGCCGCGGCATACGCCGGTGTTTCGCCCCGGGACGACCGCCATGGCGACGGACGGGCAAAGTTCAAAGTCCGACCCACATCAGAAAATTGGGCAGGGACTGAAGTGGACTTCCGCTATCGGCCAAACCTGCTCTGAGGTCTCGGGAGCCAGCCATATCGGCCGCTGCGATACCCCGGTTGGACGTGGCGCACGGCCAGCGCGACGACATGCAGGTGTCCGTGTGCCAGGGGTGCCAGGGGTGCCAGGGGTGTCAGGGGTGTCAGGGGTGTCAGGGTCATCCTGCTTACGGTTCCGCCCCGATACAGCTCGCTTCCCATTCAACGCGCTTGCCCAGCCTTATGAACAGCGCGACTCCAGCGGTTACGGACGATGACGCCGTGGTGTGCTTGGGCCTCTCGCGCCATTGCGACCATTGGACGGTGGACGCCGTCTCGTACTCCGGACGCACTCTTCGGCGGGACGAAGCCGGAAGTCGGTTGGTCATGCATGTGCCCGTCAGTTCAATCCTCCGACATACAGGGTGGGAGCGGTATAGGTCCCGTTCCCGCCGCCGGCAATCGATGCCCAATTGACTATGCCACCGCTCACCTTGGCAAGCACGCTGTACCGGCGGCCGCGCAGTTCCAGCGTATAGATGTTCAATCCGTCCTGGGTCGGAATGTTGTTGATCGCGGCCGATGTACTGGGGACTGCAAAGGGCGACGGAGCCGTCGGGAAATTGTAGCCGTTGCCGCCCTGGTAAGACTGCGTGTCGAAGGTGAATGTCGTCAGGTTGAAGTTGCTGTCGGAAGTCACGAGCGACACGTTGAACGTCGGGCTGCCCGCCGGGCCCGATTGCGGGTTGATGCTGCCTTGCGGCGAATACGGCGGCACCACCTTGTCGTCGGCCAGTACCGTGATCGTCAGCGCGTCGATCTTGCCGCCGAGATCGGCCAGCACTTGCTTGTAGCGGTCCGAGAACGGAAAACTGTAGGCCCCCGGGTAGTTGTTCGCAACCACCTTGGCATACGCGTTGTAGTAGTAATCGCCGCCCGAATTGGACGGAAACGCCGTCGACGTCCACCACGCGCTGCTGGTATTCGCACCCGTCGTGACGAAGCCCAGGTTGAACCCGGCTACGAGATCGCGATAGACCGCTGCGTAGATGTCGTTGTCCGCCTCCGAGTGGGAGACGCCATCGACGGTGAAGGGTCCGTTGCACGTATAGATGCCGTTGTGGTTGATGAGGTCGGTCGCGCTGTACGCCAGGCTCGCGCGGCTGACGACGATCTTGTGCGTGCCGTTGCTCAGCTTGATTTCCGTGTCGTCGAACGTCCCCGTGTAGTGGTAGGGCTGCGACGTCGCGCCGAAGTAGGTGCCGGTAATATCAAACGTCGACGAATTTTTCAGCGTGCCCAGGAAGTCGTCGAAGCTGCCGTAAGCCGCCGGGCGCTTGACGGGGGAAAGCACCCGCACGACCTCGACCGGGGCCACGGTGGATTTCACGACGGACTTGTCCTCATTCGTGGCACCGATGACATTGGTGATCGCAGTCCGAAGACCGTGCCCCGATTGTCCCGCCGCCAGCGTGAGATGTTCGATGACCGTACCCTGGATCGAGGTTTCGAGCAGCAGCGGGATCGCGTAGAAATCCACCGCGGTCAGGTTGGCCTTGCCGCCGACACCCTGACTGTACGTGAGCTCGATTTTGTCGAAACGGGTGCGGTAGTCGAGGTCGGTCGGATTCGCGCCGTCGGGAGCGTTGCTGCTGAGTGCCTTGTCGTACGACAGATAGATCCGACCTGCGCTCAGCTGCGCCACGTTGAACGTGGCCGACATGTCCGTGTCGATCGTGGCGGTAGTGGCAGGGGTGACCGCAAACGGCTGCGACGAGTCGCCAGTGATGTTGACGTAGACCTTGCGGCCGGAACGGTTCTTGATCGTGACCGGGAGCGAAGTCGGCGCGGATGCCGCCTCGTCCTCCTGCCCGTACGACGCGGACGGACCGCTGTCGCCGTCGCCGACGCAGCCCGCCAACGCCAACGCCAACGCAAGCGGGACGCTGCGCAGGAACGCGGTCAGTTCCGGAATCCGCGCGTTCATGCAACCACCTGATGGACCTGTCCGACCCATCGGTCGCGTCCATCAGGACGAAGAATAGCCTCGCGGGGATCCATGTTTGCCGCCTCCCAAGTCTCTGGCCAAGCGGCAGCGCGCAAGCGGCGCGCGCCAGCGTCCGCGAGGATGCGGACGCTAGCCACATCCCGATATGCAAGGATCGTGCCGATCACCTCAATCCATGATGGCTCGCGAGCGCGACGGCGGCAACCCTCTCGCCGCCGCACATCCGCTGCGGTTACACCGCCGGCCGAACATTGACGTTGAAGTAAAACACGATCGCGGCGTCGTATTTCGCGTGGATCGATTGCCGTCGCGGCAGATTCGAGCCATACGCGGCGACGAGCGCTCTCCCACTGGCGTCGTCATTGTCGAGATCGTTGAGATACCGGCGCGACCCAACCCCGGCGCGAGCGAGGCAACTCCGCTGACTGACCCGGATTCCCGCTCGACGATCGCGCAGGCGAAGGCACCGCGACGTTGGGTTGCAACGTCCAGCCCGCAGTCGATGCCACGTGCCAAATGTGTGGTTACGACGATTGGGCGCTGAAACCGAACCTCTTCTCAGCGAAGAGCTTCACGCAGGTATCGACGACCT
>JBDTNR010000304.1:0-4768 GCA_039933655.1 Betaproteobacteria bacterium
GCGAACAGGATCGCGCCCAGCACGAGGTAATGCGCCAGCGTCGGCGCGGTCAGCAGTGACACATCGTCTCCCAGTTCTTGCTTTTCGTTGGAAACCGGGCGGCCGGGGCCGCGACGGCCTCGCGGGTCATTCCTTCTTTTCCGCCGGCAGATCGAGCAGCCGGATGCGGTCCTGCCGGCGCACCTTTACCTGCTGCGCCGGGTCCTGGTACTTCGATTCGCGACGGGTGCGATGCGTCAGCGCGATCGCCGCGATGATGGCGACCAGCAGCACGACGGCGGCGATCTCGAACGGATACACGTAGTCGACGTAAATGAGCCGCCCGAGCGCCTTGGTGTTGCTCCCCTCGGGCGTCGGCGGCGCGACATCGCCGGCGACGCTGCTGCCGACGACGACCAGTGCCATCTCGAGCAGCACCAGCGCGCCCACCGTCGCGCCGACGGGGATGTAGCTGCGAAAATTGCTGCGCAGGTTGTCGAAGTTGACATCGAGCATCATTACTACGAACAGGAACAGCACCATCACCGCGCCCACGTAGACGAGCACCAGCGCAATCGCCAGGAACTCGGCCTTCAGCAGCAGCCAGAGGCCCGCGGCGGTGAAGAAGCACAGCACGAGCCACAGCGTGGCATGCACCGGGTTGCGCGTCGTGACGACCCGCAGCGCCGCGAAGATCAGGATCGCGGCGAACGCGTAGAAGATGAAGGTCGGAAATGTCATCGAAGGTCGAATGCTTTCACAGGAGGCGCCAAGACGCAGAGCAATTTCTCTGCCGCGATCGAAATGTGTCCGGTCCGGGCTTCCCTTGGTGTTCGTTCGTGTCTCTGCGTCTATTTGTGAGCGGGTCTAACGGAACTTCGCATCGGCGGCGCGATCCGCGGCGATCTGCGGCTCGTAGCGGTCGCCGACGGCCAGCAGCATTTCCTTCGTGTAATAGAGATCGCCGCGCTTCTCGCCGTGGTACTCGAGGATGCGCGTCTCGACGATCGAGTCCACCGGGCAGCTCTCCTCGCAGAATCCGCAGAAGATGCACTTGGTGAGGTCGATGTCGTAGCGCGTCGTCCGTCGGGTGCCGTCGGCGCGCTGCTCGGATTCGATGGTGATCGCCAGCGCCGGGCACACCGCCTCGCACAGCTTGCAGGCGATGCAGCGCTCCTCGCCATTCGGATAGCGGCGCAGCGCGTGGAGGCCGCGGAAGCGGGGGCCTTGCGGCGTCTTCTCTTCCGGGAACTGCACGGTCACCTTGCGGGCGAACAGGTACCTGCCGGTGAGCGCCATGCCCTTGAGCATCTCGACCAGAAGCCAGGTGTCGAGGAAGTCCTTGACGCGAGCGAACATGTTCGGCCTCGATCCCGTCAGTGAAAGTACGGCGCCAGGCGCGTCTGCATCATTGCGCCGATGAACACGATCCAGACCAGCGTCACCGGAATGAAGACCTTCCAGCCGAGCCGCATCACCTGGTCGTACCGATAGCGCGGGAACGTCGCGCGCACCCAGAGGAAGCACAGCAGCACGAACGACATCTTGAGCGCCATCCACAGGAACCCGTCACCCAGCGGCGTCATGCCGAAGACCTGCGCGTTGTTCAGCAGCGGCCATGGCGCGAGCCAGCCGCCCAGGAACATGACCGACGTCAGCGCGGCGATCAGGATCATGTTCATGTACTCGGCCAGGAAGAACACCGCGAACGCCACGCCGGAATACTCGACGTGGAAGCCGGCGACGATCTCCGACTCCCCTTCGGCCATGTCGAATGGATGACGATTGGTTTCGGCGAGGCCCGACACGAAATAGACGATGAACAGCGGGAACAGCGGCCAGACGTACCAGTACGCGGCGCCGCCCTGCTGCCCCAGCACGATCTCGGACAGGTTCAAGCTGTTCGCGCACATGAGGACGCCGACCAGCGCGAAGCCCATCGCGATTTCGTACGAGACGATCTGGGCGGCGGACCGCAGCGCGCCCAGGAACGCGTACTTCGAGTTTGATGCCCACCCGGCGAGGATGATGCCGTAGACGCCGACCGACGTCAGCGCAAGCACGTACAACAGCCCGGCGTTGATGTTCGACAGCACCAGCGTGTCGGTGAACGGAACGACCGCCCACGCGGCCAGCGCGGGACCGATGGCCAGCAACGGCGCGATGAAGAACAGGTACCGGTTGGCGCCCGACGGGACGATGATTTCCTTGAACAGCAGCTTGGCGACGTCCGCGAACGGCTGCAGCAGTCCGAACGGCCCGACCCGATTGGGACCGATGCGGACCTGCATGTAGCCGATCACCTTGCGCTCGGCATACGTCATGTAGGCCACCGACAGGATCAGCGGCAACGCGATGGCGACGATCTTGACGAGCGTCCACACGACGACCCAGGCCGGGCCGAGCCACTGTTGCACGGGTGCAAGCAGTTCCACTAGTGTCCCGACTCGGAAGTTCCGAAGCAAAAAGAGCGGATGAAATCGGCCGCCAGGCAAGGCGGGAGGCCGATAGCGTATCCCGTGATACGGTGAGGCCGACCAACGCAGCATGGCGACCGATTTCGCCGCGAACTTGCGAGTGAATTTCTGAGTCGGGACACTATGCCCTCTCGACCGTGACCGGGCCGGACAGGCCTTCGAGGCCGCACGTCGACGAGTGCGCGGCGGCGATGCGCACCACGCCGGGCGGCACCGCCGCGTCGACCATCGCGCTTAGCACGGCTTCGCCCTGTCCCTGCTTTACCTTGACCTGCCCGCCTTCCGCCACGCCCAGCGTGTCCAACAGCGACCGGTGCATACGCGCCTTCGGCGGCCGCGCATCGACGGTGAGCTGCAACGGCACGGAGCGACGGACCAAAGGGTCGGCAAAATAGATCGGCACATCCGCCACGCGCTCGATGCCTGCATTCGCCGCCGCCGCGGGCGGTCTGGCTGCGGTCACGCGCGTCCCGTTGTCGAGTCGCGCGGCGATGGCGCCTGCATCGGGGAGCACGGAGGCCCGGACGTCGGCCGCCGTGTCCATCGCGAACCCCGGCAACTTCAGCATCGTTCCCAGCACCCGCAGCACCTTCCAGCCGGGCCGCGTTTCGCCGAGCGGCTTGACCACGCCCTGGAATTCCTGGAAGCGGCCTTCGCAGTTGACAAAGCTGCCGGCCGTTTCCGAGAACGGCGAAATCGGCAGCAGCACATCCGCGTACGCCTTGCCGTGCGCGAAAGGGCTCATGACGACAACGAGATCGGCTTTTTCCAGCGCGGCGCGCGCGGCGAGCGCGTTGGCGAAATCGAACTCGGGCTCGGCGTGCAACAGCAGGTAGGCACGCCGTGGATCCACGAGCATCGCCTGAACATTCATGCCGCCCGATTGGGGCAGCGCGCCGGCCAGATGCGCGCCCACGGTGTTCGCTGCCTCGGTGAGAAAGCCCAGCGTCGCCCCCGTTGCGTCGGCGAGCATCTGCGCGTACGCATGAATCTGCGCCGCCTCGAGATGCTGGAGCGCATAGTTGCCGAGCAGCACCGCAGATTTCTTTCCGGACGCGAGGCTGCCGGCGATCGCCTTCTCGTCATCGCCGGGAACGATGTCGGCCAGCACCTCCGGCACCGTCTTGCCGGCGGCCTGCAGCGCGGCGGCGACGATGCCGGCGAGCGTGGCCGGCAACCGCGACGGCGCGACGATCGCCTTGTGGGCGACCCGCAGCAGCCAGTCGTCGTCGACCGAATGCAGCATCGACACCTGCGCGCCCTTCCTGGCCGCCTGGCGCAGCCGCTGCGCGACCAGCGGATGGTCCTTGCGCAGAAAGCTCCCGACGACGAGCACGCGATCACGCGTGTTGAGATCGGCCACCGGCATGCCGAGCCACGGAATACCCTGCGCGTGGCCATTGCCGCGGAAGTCCGATTGCCGCAGACGGAAATCGATGTTGTCGCTGCCCAGGCCGCGCACGAGTCGCGCGGCCAGCGCCATCTCCTCAAGCGTCGAATGCGGCGACACGAACGCACCCAACGCGCCGGCGCCATGCTTGGTGACCACGTCGGTCAGTCCCTGCGCGACGAACTCCAGCGCCGTCTGCCAGTCAACCGCCTGCCATTCGCCGCCCTGCCTGATCATCGGTGACGTGAGGCGCTCGCCGGAATTCAACCCCTCGTACGAAAAGCGGTCCTTGTCCGAGATCCAGCATTCGTTGACCGCTTCGTTCTCGAGCGGCAGCACGCGCAGCACGCGGTCGCCCTTCACCTGAACGATCAGGTTGCTGCCAAGGGAATCGTGCGGCGACACCGACTTGCGGCGCGCGAGTTCCCACGTGCGCGCCGCGTACCGGAACGGCTTCGAAGTCAGCGCCCCGACCGGGCACACGTCGATCGAGTTGCCGGACAGTTCCGAGTCGACCGTCTTGCCGACGAACGACACGATTTCGGAGTGCTCGCCGCGGCCGATCATGCCGAGTTCCATGATGCCGGCGATTTCCTGGCCGAAGCGGATGCAGCGCGTGCACTGGATGCAGCGCGTCATCTCCTGCGCGGAGATCAGGGGCCCCAGGTCCTTGTGGAACACGACGCGCTTGGCTTCGGTGTACCGCGACGACGAGCTGCCATAGCCGACCGCCAGGTCCTGCAGCTGGCATTCGCCGCCCTGATCGCAGATCGGGCAGTCGAGCGGGTGGTTGATCAGCAAGAACTCCATCACGCCGTTCTGCGCCTTCTGCGCGCCCTCGGAGTGGGTCTTGACCTTCATGCCGTCGGTGCAGGGCGTGGCGCAGGCCGGCAGCGGCTTGGGCGCCTTCTCCACTTCCACC
>JBDTNR010000305.1:0-4766 GCA_039933655.1 Betaproteobacteria bacterium
CGCGCACGCTCGAAGATGGCCCCCAAGTCGCGGCCCTTGTTGCAGATCCACGGACCGTCCGGTCCCGGCGTGCCGTGCGGCGTCACGCGCGCAAGACGCGTGTTCTGTGCCGGATCGAGCGCCTTCAGCTGCCATTCGGCCTTGCGGTACCAGAGGTCGACGGCGCAGCCGCGCGCGCAACCCGGGCAGACCGACTGCACGGGTTTCAAGTACCAGACGCGCGCCTTGTAGAGAAACGACCGCGACAGCAGCGCGCCCACCGGGCAGATGTCGATGATGTTGTCGGAATACGGGTCGGCGTCGAGCGGATGATCGTCGGCCGCGCGCAGCAGCGATTCGTCGCCGCGCCTCTTGACGCCAAGCGCATTCGATTTCGAAATCTCGCGCGTGAAGCGGACGCACCGCGTGCAGAGGATGCAGCGCTCGTTGTCGAGCAGGATCCGTTCGGACAGCGGGTGGAACTTGGTCGACGTGACCTTGGGCTCCATCGAGATCGACGGCCGTCCGTTGTAGGCGACGTGATAGTCCTGCAGCGTGCACTCGCCCGCCTTGTCGCAGATGCCACAGTCGACCGGATGGTTAAGCGTGACGAACTGCATCGTCGCGCGCCGCTGCTCGCGGACGATGTCGGAGTCGGTCAGGATGCGCAAGCCTTCGGTGACCGGCATGTTGCACGCGATCTCGGCCCAGCTGCGACCCTCGACCTGCACGACGCAGATCCGGCAGTTGCCGGCGACCGACAGCGCAGGATGCCAGCAGAAGTACGGTATGAAGAAGCCGTTCGCCTGCGCCGCCTGCATGACGGTCTGGTCGGTGTCCGCCTGCACCGAATGGCCGTTGATGAAGATCTCAGGCATGGGCGGGAACCTCCAGATTGCCGGCAAGACGCGAGTGCTTGTGCTCGATCCAGTAGTCGAACTCGTCGCGGAACTTGGCGAGGATGCCGATCGTCGCGTAGCCGGCGGCATCCCCCATCCCGCAGATCGTCGTGCCGTCGTTGCGCTTCGATATCTCGATCAGCTGGTCCAGGTCCCCCGGCCGGCCCTGACCCGCGACGATGCGGTCGATGATCCGGTGCATCCAGCCCGTGCCCTCTCGACACGGCGTGCACTGGCCGCACGATTCGTGGTGATAGAACCGCAGCATCACCTGCAGCAGCCGCACCATGCACGTGCCGTCCGCGATGGCGATCATGCCGCCCGAGCCGACGGACGAACCCGCCGCCGCCAACGACTGGTGGTCGAACGTGACGCCCTTGATTTCCGCGCCCGTCAGGACCTTGGTCGAGATGCCGCCCGGGACCAGCGCCTTCAGCGCCTTGCCGCCGGCCATCCCGCCACAGTCCTCGTACAGGAATTTTTCAAGCGAATAGCCGTACTCGAGCTCGTAGACACCGGGCCGCGCGATGTGCCCCGAGATCGACACCAACTGCGTGCCCGGGCACTTCGCCGTGCCGAATGTCCGGTACCACGCCGCGCCGTTGGCGACGATGCCCGCCACGTTGGCAAGCGTCTCCACGTTGTTGACGACCGTCGGCCGCCGGTAGAGGCCCTGCACCGTCAGGCGCGGCGGGCGGTTGCGCGGATAGCCGCGCTTGCCTTCGAGTGACGACAGGAGGCCAGACGCCTCGCCGCACACGTAGGAACCCGCGCCGCGATAGGCGACGATGTCGCAGCCGAAGTCGCTGTCCAGAATCCGCTCGCCGAAGTAGCCGGCGGCGTACGCTTCCTCGATGGCGCCGGCCAGGCGCCGGTACGGCAGGTCGAACTCGCCACGGATGTAGACGAACGCGTGGCGAACCTGGAGCGCGTAGGCGGCGATCAGCATCGACTCGAGCAGCAAATGCGGCGCGTTCTCGAGGATCCAGCGGTCCTTGAACGTGCCCGGCTCACCCTCGTCGGCATTGGCGCACAGGTAGTGCGGCTGGCCGTCGTTTAAGTGGACGACCGACCATTTGCGTCCGGCGGAAAACGCCGCACCGCCGTGCCCGAGCAGCCCGGCGGTCGTCACTTCCTTGGTGATGTCCTCCGGCTTCAGCTGTGACAGCGCGCGGGCCAGCGTCGCGTAGCCGCCGCGCGCCCTGTAGTCGGCCAGCGTATGCGACGTCGCGGTGACGGGAAACGTCATCAGCAGCTGCTTGCCTGGCATGTCAGCCGAGCTCCTTCAGCAGCGCGTCGAGCTTCTCGACCGTCATCGACTCGTGATAGGTATCGTTCACCATCACGACCGGCGCGGTGCCGCACGACCCCAGGCACTCCACCGTCGAATACGTGATGCGGCCGTCGGCCGTCGTCTCGCCGGGGCCGACGCCCAGATGCTCGCGCAGGTGCGCCATCAGCCGCTCGGCGCCGCACATCGAGCAGCTGACGTTGCGGCACGTCTGCAGATGCCAGCGGCCGATCGGCGCGCGGCGGAACTGCGTGTAGTACGACAGCACTTCCTCGATCTGGATCCGCGGCACGCCCAGGTAGTCGACGAGGCCGTCGATATCGCTGTCGGCGACGAAACCGCGCTCCTCCTGGATACGCCGCACGCACGGCAGCACCAGCGACGATTCGCAGCCCGCGGGGAAGCGGGCCTTCAGCCGGTCGAATTCGGGGATCAGGTGCTTCATCGCGTCAATGGCCAACGTTGCTTCCCGTCGTCTTCCACGCGAAGGCGGCACCCGGTGACCCTTGCGCAAACGAAGCCTGGTTCCCGCTTGCGCGGAAACGACGGCTGCGGGTGGTCGCTCGAGCGCTCATCGATCGCACTCGCCGCCGATCATGTTCACCGAGCCGAACGTCGGCACCACGTCGGCGAGCTGGTAGCCCTCGAGCATCTTGTGGACGCCGCCCATGTGGACGAAGCTCGGCGCCCGCGCGTGGACCTTGTACGGGATGCCGCCGCCGGTGCTGACCAGATAGAAGCCCAGTTCGCCGTTCGGCGACTCGTGCGCGACGTAGATTTCGCCCGCCGGTACCGACGGCCCGTCCATCACCAGCTTGAAATGGTTGATCAGCGATTCGATCTCGGAGTAGACGAGGTGCTTTTCCGGGAACGTGCAGCGGTGATCGTCGACGTTGATCGGTCCTGCGGGCAGCATGTCCGCCAGCTGCCGCATCATGTGGACCGATTCGTCCATTTCGCGCATCCGGACGTAGTAGCGGTCGTAGTTGTCGCCCTTGATGCCGACCGGCACCTCGAAGTCCAGCTCGGCATAGGCGAGATACGGCGTGTCCTTGCGCAGGTCGATCGCGGCACCGGTGGAGCGCAGGATCGGGCCGGTGTAGCCCCAGTTGAGTGCGTCCGCCGTCGACAGGACGCCGACGTCGCGCATGCGGTCGATGAAGATGCGGTTGCGGTCCATCAGGCCGTGCACGCGACCGACGAACATCTCGTACTGGCCGAGGATCGTCTCGAGCCGTGCGAGCCAGCCGTCCGGCAGGTCGCGGGCCAGCCCGCCGATGCGTCCGTAGCTGTACGTCACGCGCGCGCCGGTGAGATCCGCCAGATGCTCGTACATGTAGTCGCGGACCATCACGAGGTAGAGAAACGCTGTCATGGCCCCGAGTTCCATCAGTCCGGCGGCGAGGCAGGTCAGGTGATCGACCAGGCGCGAATACTCCGACAGCAGCGTCCGCAGGTAACGGCAGCGAGGCGTGATCGTCACCCCCATCAGTTGCTCGACGGCGTCGCAGTACGCGAAATCATTGATCAGCGCCGACACGTAGTTCAGCCGGTCGACATAGGGAATGAGGTTGTGCCAGGTGTGCGCCTCGCATTCCTTCTCGAAGCCGCGGTGCAGGTAGCCGCAGTGGACGTCGGTCCGCACGACCCGTTCGCCGTCGAGCGCCGCGATGATCTGCACGGTGCCGTGCGTCGCCGGGTGCGACGGCCCGATGTTGACGATGACGGGCCCACCGTCCTCCTCGGCCGCGAAGGCCGACCGGACGGGGTTGGGCAGCGTGTCGAGCGGCGGCAGCGTCATGGCGTGCGATAGGGGACGAGCGGCTGCTCCTGCCCCTTCGGATAGTCCTTGCGCAACGGATGTCCGACGAAGCCTTCGTAGAGCAGGATCGGCCGCAGGTCGGCATTGCCCGCGAACACGATGCCGTACATATCGTGCGTCTCGCGCTCCATGAACCCCGCCGAGCCGTACAGCGTCGTCAGAGTGGCGACGGCGGGCTCGCTTTCGGGCACCGCGCACTTGACGCGCACGCGGACCCGGTGCTGCGTCGAATAGAAGTGCCAGACGACGTCGAAACGCGGCGTCCGCTGCGGCCAGTCGATGGCGGTGATGTCGAGCAGCACGTCGAAATGCAGCTCGGACTTGAGCCGCAGCGCGATCTCCGGCACGACCGCCGCCGTCACGTCGACGACCAGCAGGCCGTGGTCGATGCGCGTCGCCGTGCCGTCGCTGCCGATCTGCAGCGCCAGTTGTTCGAGATTCGCCGGCATCATCCTCAGAACCTGGCGTTGACGATCGGATGCTTCCCGCGGGCGATCATCTCCTGCAGCCGCATGATGCCGTCGATGACCATCTCGGGCCGTGGCGGACAGCCGGGCACATAGATGTCCACCGGAATGATGCGGTCGATGCCCTGCACGGCCGCGTAGTTCTGATAGAAACCTCCGGACGTGGCGCAGACGCCGAACGCCATCACCCATTTGGGCTCGCACATCTGCTCGTAGACCCGACGCAGCACCGGCGCCTGCTTGTGGGTGACGGTGCCGACCACCATCAGCAGGTCCGCCTGCCGCGGCGAAAAGCGCGGCAGCGCGGC
>JBDTNR010000306.1:0-4757 GCA_039933655.1 Betaproteobacteria bacterium
CGCGCGACACGAGCGAGTACTTCATGCCCTCGGTGCCCATGCCGATGCCGTCGGTGACGGTCGGCACGCCGAAGACCTGCGGCATCGCGCCTTCGGAAGTAAGCGCCGCCATCGCGCGGTCGACGAGCGGCTGGATGCCGGCATTGCAGGGATTCATCGTGCTGTGGCCGTTGGCCACGCCGACGATCGGCTTCTCGAAGTCGCCGTCGCCGAAGCCGACGGCGCGCAGCATCGCGCGGTTGGGTGAGCGGGCGATGCCCTGCGTGATGATCCGCGAACGGCGATTGAACGACATGGAAGGATCCTCGAGAACAGCGCGCTGCGCTGTGGTTTGTATAATCGGTCAATTCTAGCGCAAGCTTCGGTGCGCGCCCGCCCGAAGCGCGAGCGCGATCCGATAGGCCACCGCAAAGCCCCGCATGCTCGTCCATCCGCAGTTCGACCCCATCGCATTCCAGATCGGCCCGGTGGCCGTGCGCTGGTACGGCCTCATGTACCTCGTCGGGTTCGTGCTGTTCATCGTGCTGGGCAAGGTGCGCGCCAAGCGCAACATGCTGACGGGCTGGCATCCGCGCGACGTCGACGACATGCTCTTCTACGGCGTCTTTGGCGTGATCCTCGGCGGGCGGCTGGGTTACGTGCTGTTCTACAAGCCGCTCTACTACGCCGCGCATCCGCTCGAGATCCTGCAGGTGTGGGCCGGCGGCATGAGCTTCCACGGCGGCTTCCTGGGCGTGCTGGTCGCGCTGTGGTTCTTCGCGCGCGCGCGCGGCAAGCGCTGGCTCGACGTCACCGATTTCGTCGCGCCGCTGATCCCGCTGGGACTGGCCGCCGGCCGGCTCGGCAATTTCATCAACGGCGAACTCGTCGGCCGCGTGACCGACGTCCGGTGGGCCATGGTGTTTCCGCAGGTGGACATGCTGCCGCGCCACCCGTCGCAGCTCTACCAGTTCGCGCTCGAAGGCGTGCTGCTGTTCGTGCTGCTCTGGTGGTACGCGGGGCGCACGCGGCCGACCGGCGCCGTGTCCGGCATGTTCCTCATCGGCTACGGCGCGTTCCGCTTCATCGCCGAGTACGCGCGCGAGCCGGACAACTTCCTGGGTTTCCTGGCGGGCGGCCTGACGATGGGCCAATGGCTGTCACTGCCGATGATCGCCTGCGGCGTCGCCATGGTGTACTGGGCATACCGCCGCGCCGGCAAGGCGCAGCCCACCGTCATCGACAGGATGCGCTAGTGTCCCGTCCCGTCAATTGCGAATCCAGGGCCCGGCATCGACTCGAGCGGGCGTCAGTCAAGTCGGCGATGGTCGCCGTCGATTGTGTCATAGTCGCGGGCGGACGAAGGCCAGCGAGCGGCGGACGCCGGCTGCGGTTCGAATCCCCGGCCCACGTTCAGCGGCAGCGCGAGCAGCGTCAGCGCGATCAGGTCCGACACGAGGCCTGGCAGGATCAGCAGGCAGGCCGCGAGCACCTTGCGCCCGCTGTCCAATAGTCCGCGCAGCAGCGATTGCTCGCCGTGGAGGGCCGCCACCGTGCGCGTCCGGAAGGCGGTGCGCTCGTTGCGCAGCAGCAGGAAGCCGCCGACCAGCGAGCCGCCGAGCAATACCCACAGCGGGATGCCGGACCAGCGCGCGATCCGCGTGGTGACGTAAAGGTCGGCGACCGGGAAAGCCAGTAAAATCGTAAGGATCAGGAAACGCATGGAGGCTCCTTGCCGGACGCGGCGATTCTGGTCCTGACGTCGATGCCCGATCACGCCGCCGCGCTGGAACTTGCGCGCACGCTCGTGTCGGGGCGGCTCGCGGCCTGCGTCAGTGTCGGGGCGCCCGTCGAATCAATGTATCACTGGCGCGGCCAAATCGAAACAGCACGCGAGGTGCCGGTCGCCATCAAGACGCGGGAACTATTGTATCCGTGCGTTGAAGCGGCCATCGTGGCCGCCCATCCGTACGAACTTCCGGAGGTCGTTGCTGTCCCCTTTTCCCATGGATCGAAGTCCTACATTGACTGGATCGCCGCGGAAACCATCGCGCCGTAGCGGTGCCGCGCGCATCGCTGCAGCGCTCGCGTGCGCGCTTGGCCTGACTGCAGCGGTCGCCGCCGATCCCAAGCTCTTGCCTCCCGAGCAGGCGTTCCGCTTTTCGGCGCGCGCGCTCGACGAGCGGACACTCGAAGCCCGGTTCGCGGTCGCCGACGGCTATTACCTGTACCGCGACAAGTTCGTCTTCGCGCTCGAGCCCCAGCCGCCGGGATTCGCAGCACCGCAGTTGCCGCCCGGCAAGCTCAAGGACGACCAGTTCTTCGGCAAGGTGGAGACCTATCGTGGCGAGGTGGTCGTGAACCTGCCGCTGCCGGCGGCCGCTGCCGGCCAGTCGATCGTCGTCGCCGCGGATTCGCAGGGATGCGCTGACGCCGGCGTCTGCTACCCGGCCAACCGCCAGAAGATCACGCTGGTCATTCCCGCAGCCGGCAAGGGACCGGGCGCGGTGGTCGAAGCCTATCCAAGAAAGAAAAGCTGGTTCAACTGAACCGGCGGGTGCGTACCGCGCCATTGTGAGCACTCACTATCTACCGGACCATTCACCCATGAGTAGTTCCATCGTTCGCTGGTCCGTGCTTGGCGTCGCCGCCGCGGCGGCGCTCGCCGCCGGCATCTATTTCGCATACGACGCGCGCACGGCAAAACCCGAGTCCGAGCCGCTGGCCGCCGCCGCACTCAACGGTCTTGCCTTGCCCGACGTGGACGGCAAGGAGCAACGGCTCGACCAGTGGCGCGGCAAGCTCATAGTGGTCAATTTCTGGGCGACCTGGTGCGCCCCGTGCCGGGAAGAGATGCCGGAATTCATCAAGGCTCAATCCGAGCTGGGGCCGAAGGGTCTGCAGTTCGTCGGCATCGCGGTCGACCAGCCGGACAAGGTGAAGCAGTTCGCCGAAGAGATTGGCCTCAACTATCCAACGCTGGTGGGCGGCTTCGGTGCGATGGAGCTTTCGAAGACATTGGGCAACCACCTCATGGCGTTGCCCTTTTCGGTCGTCATGGACCGCAAGGGCACGATCGTCTATACGCAATTGGGAACACTAAAGCCTGATAAACTGACCGCCATCACGCGCCAATATCTGTGAAAACACGCTAACGTCAGGTATTTTCATGATTCACTGGTTTAACAGGGAAACGCCCGCCCGGACTCGAAAGGCCGTCGACCGCTAGGGGTCCGCGGCCACCGCAATCGGGACGAAATTGAGCCGTTCCATCCTGCGGTGCTTTCTGCAAAATTGCGGTATCGCTGGACAACTTGCGGCAATTGGCGGCAAACTCCGTCGTCTAATGCTGAATTCAAAGAGGGGCTTGCCGCGAGCAAACGCGCAGCAGGCCGCCGATTCCGGCGCTGGACGTGCTTCGATCCACTCGACCGATCCCTTCGCTCGATCTGGATCGCAAAGCCGCCAGACAGCGGAAATATCGCGGTACTTGGGGTGCGCGCCGCAACGTCTCGCCTTTGGCTGGCGCGCGCTTCCGTTCAAGGGGTGAACATCGATGGATCTGCGCAAGCTCAAAACGCTGATTGAGCTCGTCGAGACCTCCGGCATCGCCGAGCTCGAGATCCAGGAAGGCGAGGAGCGCGTGCGCATCACGCGCTCGG
The DNA here is from genome assembly GCA_039933655.1 of Betaproteobacteria bacterium. Classification (GTDB taxonomy): domain Bacteria; phylum Pseudomonadota; class Gammaproteobacteria; order Burkholderiales; family Casimicrobiaceae; genus VBCG01. The sequence goes on from JBDTNR010000306.1 coordinate 3,642, forward strand.
TCGCGGTCGGCAACAGCCACGCGCAGGCTTCCAATGGACAACATGTTGTCACCGTGCCCGCTGCGGCGCCGGCGCCGGCCGACGCACCGCCACCCGTCGTCGAAGGCCATGTGCTCAAGAGCCCGATGGTCGGCACGTTCTACCGGTCCGCCACGCCAGGCGCCAAGCCCTTCGTCGAAGTCGGCGATACCGTGCAGGAGGGCGCGACGCTCTGCATCATCGAGGCGATGAAGCTGATGAACGAGATCGAGGCCGACAAGGCGGGGGTCATCCGTTCGATCCACACGGAAAACGGACAACCGGTCGAGTTCGGCCAGCCGTTGTTCGTCATCGACTGACCGCCCGTTCGTGGCACTTTCCAAAGCCGCCGCCGCCAAGGCTGCCGACAAGCTGTTCGACAAGATCCTCATCGCCAATCGCGGCGAGATCGCGTTGCGCATCCAGCGCGCGTGCCGCGAAATGGGGATCAAGACCGTCGTCGTCCACTCCGAAGCGGACCGCGACGCCAAGTACGTGCGCCTCGCCGACGAATCCGTCTGCATCGGGCCGCCGCCGTCCGCCCAGAGCTATCTGCACGCTCCGGCGATCATTGCGGCCGCCGAGGTGACGGACGCACAGGCGATCCATCCTGGCTACGGCTTCCTGTCCGAAAACGCTGATTTCGCCGACAAGGTGGAGAAATCGGGGTTCGTGTTCATCGGGCCCCGTCCGGAAACGATACGGCTGATGGGCGACAAGGTCAGCGCCAAGGCGGCGATGATCAAGGCCGGCATGCCGTGCGTACCCGGATCCGAGGGTGCGCTGCCGGAGGACCCGAAGGAAGTCGTGCGGATGGCGCGCGCGGTCGGCTATCCCGTCATCGTCAAGGCGGCCGGCGGGGGCGGCGGACGCGGCATGCGCGTCGTCCACACCGAAGCGGCATTGCTGCCGGCGGTCACGCTGACGCGGGGCGAGGCCAAGGCGGCTTTCGGCAATCCCACGGTCTACCTCGAGAAGTACCTGACCAATCCGCGGCACATCGAGATCCAGGTGCTGTGCGACGAGTACAAGAACGCCGTCTACCTGTTCGAGCGCGACTGCTCGATGCAGCGCCGCCACCAGAAGATCATCGAGGAG